>NZ_JCADBW010000004.1:0-133760 GCF_059264685.1 Faucicola sp. SE7633
TAGCTTAAAATAAGAACCTAAGATGTACGGTGTGTCGTACGGGCGGTTGCCATTGTCTTAGGTTTGCGGTGGGGCTTCACCGTCTTGCAGAAGGAATCCCCGAACGATAGGGAGGGGAGGAAGTCAAGGTTGGCTGGCAGCAAGTAAAAAGTTAAAATTTTTAGCAAAAAATACTTGACAGCCTGCCAAAGGGTGTTATAATATCGCCCACTTTGATGCTAGTATCAAATAAGCTGACATCAAACAAGCGCCCGTAGCTCAGTTGGATAGAGCACCAGGCTACGAACTTGGGGGTCGGGAGTTCGAATCTCTCCGGGCGCGCCACTGATACTACCTTTTTAAGGTAAAAAATCGCTAACTGGTATAGTTAAGCGATTTTTTTATGCCTAAAATTCGTCCAAACGCAACGTCTATCCAGTCGTTAGGGCGCGCGCTGCACCAAACCATCAGCCAAATCACCGCAAAATCATGGCTATTTTTGCCAAATCTTAGTACAATCGGCGGCAGGCTGCCGCCACGCGCCGCACCGCAAGGTCAATCGCCAACATCCAACCAGCCACCCCACCAAGCATTGAATAAGACACTATGCCAAGCCGCTCTGTTGTGCCACCTGATACCCACCAGCCGCCTGATAGCGCAGGCGAGATGCCCAAAGTCGCAGGCGTGGCGGTGCGTTTGGCGGCGATGTTGTACGACGGCATGTTGATTTTGGCGTTGTTGTTTTTTGTGTCGTTGGTGTTGATTGCACTTGGCACAAACCTGCTGCTGCCTGTTGGCACGCGCGCGCAAGATGCGCAGGTTCTGCCTGCGTGGTACCAAAATTTGGTGCTAACGCCGTCGTTTGTGCTGACGCTGATTGGGTTTTATGGCATATTTTGGCGACTGGCGGGGCAGACGTTGGGCATGCAAAGTTGGCGGCTTAAAACCGTGCAGCGCGATGGTGCGCTTTTGACATGGCGGCGCAGTGTGCAGCGGATTTTGGCGGCGTGTGTGCTGCCTGCACTGTGTGCCATGGCAGGCTTTGCGATTTATCATGACCGCGTCGCGCTGTTATTGAGCGCGTTTTTGGGTATGCTTGGCAACTATTTGTTTGCTTATGTCAATAAACAGGGCATGGCATTGCACGATGTATTGACCGATACGGTAACGCTAAAAATGCCTAAAATCCAACACGAGGGTATTTTTGCGTCATTTCGCAAAAAAAATCGCTGATTTTGTCTTGATATGGGTTTATTTTTGGCGTTGCCACAGCCAGTTGGCCAGTTGGTGCAAGAGGCTGTCGGCAGGCAGCACACTGGTAAGCGCGGCATGGGCTTGGGCAAACAGGCTTTCGGCATAATCCTGCGCCCCAGCCACGCCCAGCAGTTTGACGTAGGTGGATTTTGCCAGTTTTTCATCACTGCCTGCAGGTTTGCCAAGTTGGGCGGTGTCGGCGGTAACGTCTAAGATATCGTCTTGCACCTGAAAGGCCAGGCCGATATGTTCGGCAAATGTGGTCACAGCGGCAAGCGTGGCGGCATCGGCTTGTGCACACAGCGCGCCCATGGTCACACTGGCGGCAATCAGCGCACCCGTTTTGTCGCGGTGAATGGCTTCAAGTTCGGTTTGGCTAAGGTCACGGTGCTCACCATTTAGATCCAGCATTTGCCCGACAATCATCCGCCGCGCGGCAGGGGCAAAGGTCGCAAGCAGGCTGTGACCAAGCGCGGTATCCTGCTGGCCAAAAAACGCAGGGGCGGCAAACACTTCAAACGCCAAGTTTTGTAGCATATCGCCTGCCAGCAGTGCTGTCGCTTCGCCAAAGGCGATGTGCGTGGTTGGCCGACCGCGGCGCAAGTCGTCGTCATCCATACACGGTAGGTCATCGTGCACCAAGGAATAACCATGCAGCAATTCTACCGCCAGCATCGCACCGCGTACCGTGGGCGGTAACGCGGCTTTTGCGTCAGTGACCGCTTGCACACTGGCAAAACTGCTTGCCACCAACAGCGGACGCACGCGTTTGCCGCCATTGGTCATGGCATACAGACAGGCTGCCCCCAGTGGGTTCGGCAGGTGTTTATCGTCAAGATAAGTGCGGATATCCGCCTCAAGCTGCGCAAGCACAGGCTGGGCAAAGGCGTGAAACGTCAAGTCGGGCGCGGTCATAGACATGGCGTTAAGCTACACCAAACGCCGCCAAAATGCAATGCCGTCCGCGTAAAATCCGTGCAAAAACGCCACACCCGCTGGCGGCTATGGGGTGTGACTCAAGGCTACAAGCCAACTACCAAACAGCCCAAAACAGTTGCACCAAACTTCGTATAATGCCATTATTTTAGATTTTAAATTAAAAACAGAGTACAAACGATGGATGGGCAGGTTTTAAAGATATTTTTTGCGTTGATTGTGCTGGTCAATCCGATTTCGGCGTTGCCAATGTTTATCAGTATCACCGAGGGCGCAACCAGCGAGCAATCACGCAAAGTCGCGCTTATCTCAGCGGCAACGGTACTGATTACGGTGATAATTTTTGCCGTGGCAGGTGAGCTGATTCTTAAAATCTTTGGGATTTCGTTGGGGTCGTTTCGTGTGGCAGGTGGCTTGTTGGTGCTGTTGATTGCCATTGGGATGATGAACGGTGCAGGCAATATCGCCAAGCCGTCTGAGGATTCTGACGAGCTAAGCCCCAAGGCGTTTGTGGGCACGTCGGCGGCGATTGTACCGCTGACTATCCCGATGATTATTGGCCCAGGGGGGATTTCGACGGTTATTATTTATGCAGCGCAGGGGCAGCAAACAGGGCAGGGTTATAAGGCAACGCTGGCGATTATCACCGCAGGGCTGCTCATTAGTGTGTTTACGTTTTTAAGTTTTAGTGCGGCGCGGCAGGTCAGCCGATTTTTGGGCGATACGGGCATCAATGTGTTAAACCGCGTCATGGGTATGCTGCTGGCGGCATTGGCGGTGGAAATTATCGTGGCAGGCCTGCGCACATTGTTCCCACAGTTGGCTTAGTTCCCACAGTTGGCTTAGTTCCCACAGTTGGCTTAACGCGCCTAAAAAAGTTGAAATTGCCTAAACAACCTGTTGGGCTAGCGTGCGGTGAGATGCCGCATACCTTGACAGCGTTTGGAGCAGTACACCACGTTATCCCAATCGCGTGCCCATTTTTTGCGCCACACAAACGGGCGTTGGCATACGGGGCAAATTTTACTGGGTAAGTCAGATTTTTTGCGTATTTTGTGGCTGGTTTTTTGGGCAGATGTTGGCATGGTATGGGCTGGCGGTTTGTTTAAAGTGGTGAATACGGCTTATTGGTGTTGGCTTGCCACAAAAACAAGTAAAATGGGTTTGGCTGTTAGGGGTTAAATATTTTTAACGGTCAGCTGATGAAATAACTGGTGGATGATGCAAAATATCGTGATTTTTGGCGCGTCGGGTGCGATTGGCAAGGCGTTTTGCCAGACGTTGTCAGCGCGTTATCCTGCCGCAACGCTGCATGCGGTCAGCCGCCATGCGGTGGACTTTGCCCAAGCCAATATCATAAGCCACGCGCTTGATTTTGACGATGAAACCGCGATTGCGGCTTTGCTTGATGCCATTGCGCAGACCGTGCCGATTGATTGCGCCATCGTTGCTGTTGGGGTGCTGCACCATGCGGCAGGCTTAGCGCCCGAAAAAACCTTGCATGCCATCCATGCCGACGCGTTGCACAACGCGTTTCATGTTAATACCGTCATCCCGACGTTGCTTGCCAAATATACCTTGCCCAAGCTCAATCGCAATGCCAAATCGGTGTTTGCCGTGCTGTCGGCACGGGTGGGCAGTATTTCGGACAATCGGCTGGGCGGTTGGTACGCGTATCGCATGGCTAAAGCCGCGCTCAATATGGCGGTCAAGACCTTAAGCATTGAGCTGCGGCGCAAAAATCCGCAGGCGGTTGTCGTCGCGCTGCACCCTGGTACGGTGGCTAGCGCATTGTCTCAGCCGTTTCAAAAAAACGTCGCCAAAGGCAAACTGTTTGACGCTAAGTATTCGGTCAATGCGTTATTAAACGTGCTAGATGGGCTGAGCGCGGATGACACGGGCAAAATTTGGGCGTGGGATGGACAAGAGATTTTACCCTAAAAATTCATCAGCGAACGGATAAGAGCATGGCGGACAATTTTTTAATCTGGTTGCGGCAGGATTTGCGCATCATTGATAACACCGCGTTGGCGGCGTGCTGTCAGGCGGCTAAGCAGGCAGGCGCAGGGGTATTGGCGGTGGTGTATCTTACGCCCAGTCAGTGGCAGCGGCATGCTAAGTCATTGTGGCAGATTGATTTGATTTTGCGCCAAATTGCGCAGCTTAAACAGGATTTGGCCGCCTTGCGCATCGGCTTGGTGGTGCGTACGGTGGCGGATTTTGCCGCACAGGCACAAGATGTGGTGGCACTGTGCCAACAAAACGCCATTCGGCAAGTGTTTGCCAACCGTGAGTACCTAGACCGTGAAATCCGCCGCGACCGTTATGTCCATGCCCATGCCGAGCGCGTCGGTATCCAAACGCATTGGTACGATGACAGCACGATTGTCGCCCCGCAGCGGGTTTTGACCCACCAAGGGCAGCCGTACAAGGTGTTTACGCCGTTTTATAAGCGTTGGCTGGCATTATTGCAAGCCGCGCCCTTGACGCTTGCCGATAGGCCGCAAGCCAGTGGGCAAGATACCACGGTATTGGCGCAACGCTTGACCCCAGCGCGTCAGGCGCTCAGCATTGCCGAGTTTTATCAAGCGTGGTATGCGCCAAGTGCACAGTTTGACAACCAACTGGCACAGGTGCAAGCTTTGGGTAAAACGCTATACCCTGCAGGTGAGGCGGCAGCGCAAGCACGGTTGGATGAGTTTTTGCAACGTGATATCGCTGACTACAACCGCGCGCGCGATGTGCCTGCTTTGCACGACAACTTGGGCGCAACCAGTCGTTTATCGCCGTATTTGGCGGTGGGGATACTGTCGGCGCGGTCGTGTTATGTCACAGCCTGTGATCAGTTAGACGTGTTGCCCGACGCACAGCAAGATATCTATCGCTGGATTAGCGAGCTGGCGTGGCGTGACTTTTATGTTGATGTCATCGTCAATCGTCCCGATATCGTCAAGGGGCAGGCGTTTTTGGTGGCAACCGATGCGGCGGTGGCATGGCGTTATGATGCGGATGATTTTGCCGCGTGGTGTGCAGGGCGCACGGGTGTGCCGTTGGTTGATGCCGCGATGCGTTGTTTGAATGCCACAGGCTTTATGCACAATCGGCTGCGTATGGTGGTGGCGATGTATTTGACCAAAAATTTGCTGATTGATTGGCGGTGGGGCGAGCGTTATTTTATGCAGCAACTGGTCGATGGCGATTTTGCCAGCAACAACGGCGGCTGGCAGTGGTCGGCATCGGTGGGGACAGACGCGCAGCCGTATTTTCGGGTGATGAATCCGTTTAGCCAAGCGGCAAGCCATGATGCGGATGCGGTGTTTATTAAGCATTGGCTGCCTAAGCTTGCCGCTATTCCTGCCAAAATTCTGCACGATGAAGCCAAGTTGCAAAAGCATCTGGCGGCGACGGCTGGCATTGACTATCCGCGTTTACAGACAGCAACCAAGGTGACGCGCAGGCTTGCCATTGAGGCCTTTAAGCGGTAATTTGGCTAGAATTTTTTTAATATTTTTTAACGGTAAGTTTTTAACCATAAATAAGTGTTTAATCCCCAATAAGGCAAATCATGACCACTTCTACCACGCCATCCCCCGTCGCACAACTTGAACCAGCCGCTGTGTGGCGGTGGTTTGCTGATATCTGCGCCATACCGCATCCGACGTTTCATGAGCACAAGCTTGGTGAATTTATCATTGACGCGGTCAAAAGCCGCGGGCAAGCGTATGGCTTGACGGTGCAACAAGATGCCAAAGGCAATATTTTGATTCAAAAACCTGCAAGGTCGCTAAACCCGACGATGGCGCAGCGTCCGCGCGTTGCCATGCAGGCGCATTTTGATATGGTGGCACAAAAGGGGCGTGATTCGACCCATGATTTTGTTCAAGATCCCATTCGGCCTGTGGTCAAAGATGGCTGGGTATGGGCGACGGATACCACGTTGGGCGCGGACAATGGCATCGGTTTGGCGATGGCATTGGCGGTGGCGTTTAGCGATGATATCGTGCATCCGCCACTAGATATTGTGCTGACTTGTGAAGAAGAAGTCGGCATGGGCGGTGTGCAGGCGCTGAGCCCCGACTGGCTGACCGCGCCTGCGCTGATTAATTTGGATTCTGAAGACGAAGGCGAGCTGTTCATCGGCTGTGCAGGTGGGCGCGATGCGACGTTTGAGCTCACCGCGGCGTGGCAACCTGTGCAAGCTGCCACCCCCGTTGCTATCAGTGTGGCAGGTTTGCAAGGTGGGCATTCGGGGATTGATGTTCACAAAGGCTTGGGCAATGCCAACTTGCTGTTGGCGCGCGTGTTGGCGATATTGTCGGCCGAGTTGCCATTGTATTTGCAGAGCTGGCAAGGTGGTGTGCTGCGCAACGTCATCACCCGTGAGGCCACCGCGGTGGTCTTTGGTGACCACGCACAAATTGCACAGCGCGTGCCTACCATACTGGCAACCTTGCAAGCTGAATTACACACTGCCGAGCCAAGCCTGACCCTCACCGCTGAGCCTACCAGCACCAAGCAGCCGCTTGCCTTGTCGCTTGCTGATAGCAAACGCGTGTTGGATTTGTTGCGCAGTTTGCCCAATGGTGTGCTGCGGATGAGTGATGATTTTGCAGGCGTGGTTGAAACCTCCATCAGCACGGGGGTGGTGACCCTTGCGGCCAGCAAGCAGGCCGATAACGCGCAGCTGACGGTGCATTGCTTGATGCGCTCGCTATTACAAACCACCAAAGACGATGTCAGCCAACGCCTACAAGCCTTGGCGGATTTGGCAGGGGCAAGGCTGACGCTAAGTGATGACTACCCTGGTTGGCAGCCTGACCCCAGCTCACAGCTATTGGGCGTTGTCCGTGATAGCATGGCACGGCACTTTGCAGATACGCCCAAATTACAAGTGATTCACGCAGGGCTAGAATGTGGTATCTTAAAAGGCAAAGCGCCCAACATGGATATGATTTCATTTGGCCCTAACATCCGTGCGGCGCACTCACCCAAAGAGCGCGTCGAAATCGCCAGCGTGGCAAAAACGTGGCAAGTACTGCTAGATGTTTTAAAATCCCTCTAAAAATCTAAAAACAGCGGCACAAACGCACAAAAAATCCCTGCGCATTTGGCAGGGATTGTGGTGTGATGGGGCGCTAATCAGCCCGACTGGCAAGCACGCGCCTTGCCAAGGCTATCATCGCCGCGACAAACGCCGCCAAGCCCAGCCATTGACCGACGGTATCCCAATCATCAAGCCCAATCGCCAGCGGCGCGTCCGAACCGCCCGTTGCCACCGATGCGGCGATGACAAACGCCAGTATGACACCGACCAAGCTTTCACCAACAATCAAACCTGCAGCAAACAGCGTCCCACGACGCTCAGCGGCTTTGAGCGCGGCCTCACGTTGGGCAGGCGCGGCACGGCCAGCAATGCGACGCTTAAGCCACCATGCCAACAGCGAACCGACAAAAATCGGCATATTCACCGACGGTGGCAAATAAATCCCCATGCCAACCGCCAGCACAGGCAAGCTATATTTGCCTGCCGATGTTTTGCGCAGCAGTGCATCCACCACAATCAACACCGCCCCAATCAACGCACCGATGATGATATAATGCCAGCTTAAACTGTGGGTAAAAATGCCCTTGGCAATCGTCGTCATCAACGTGGCTTGTGGTGCGCCAAGTGCTTGTGCGGCATCCATATCAGGGCGCGGCAACGCCCCCGTAAAGCCGTACGCTTGATACAGTAGCTGCAACACAGGCGCAATCACCATCGCGCCCACCACCACACCAATCATCAAGGCAACTTGCTGCCGCCATGGTGTGGCTTGCACCAAATAACCCGTTTTTAAATCTTGCAAATTGTCATTAGAAATCGTCGCCACACACAGCACCGCCGAGCCACAAAACAGCGCCAACGCGGTGACAAACTTGCCATCACCTGTCGCCAATAAATCGGGAAACGCATTACCGACCAGCAGCAACACCAACGAAATCACCACGATTGACACAATGCCAATCCCCGAAATCGGGCTGGACGACGAACCCACCAGCCCTGCCATGTAGCCACACGCCGCCGCGATAAAAAACCCAATGACAAACGTCAGCAGCGTACACACCGCCACCAACAGCCATGCCAGCCCCGCAGGCAAACTTGCTGCCGCGACAAACTGATAAAACACCACCGCAAGCAGCAACACCATAGCCGCCGCCCAGCCCATCATCGCCTTGGGTGACAAATCTTGCTCGGTGCGCGCTTGACTGGCCGTGTTGCCGCCCTTCAAGGCACGCATCGAGAGTTTTAAGCCCTCAACCATCGGTGTCAGCAGCGTCAAAAGCGTCCAAATTGCAGCAATGCCAATCGTACCTGCGCCGATGAAACGCACTTTTTCTTTCCACAACTGCATGGCAAACGCGGTCATCTCAACATCGCTTGGCTGCGCCATACCGCTACTTAGCCACGGCACTGCCACACCCCATGCCAGCGCAATGCCAAGCAAAATCGCGATACCACCAGCAATACCAACCAAATAACCTGCGCCCAATAACGCCAAGGAAAACCCCATCGGGATTTGAAAAATCGCCGACCCTGCCTTGAACCAATAGCCAGCAGAATCCGCCAACACGCGTAAACCACCCGTCAAAAACGCCACCGTGCCCGACAACAAACCGCCAAGCGCGATATCTTTAGCACCTGTCGAAGCGGAAGAAGTCGCGGACGCTTGGGCAGCCTCACCTGTGTGTACCACGTGACTGGTTTTGTCATCAGCACGCAAAATCTCCGCCGCTGCCACGCCTTCAGGATACGGCAAATCGCTATTAACCACCATCGCATAGCGCAGCGGAATAGTAAACACCACGCCCAAAATACCGCCTGCAATACACAACATCGTGGTTTGCCAAAACGGAAAACCCGTCCAATAGCCGAGCATCAACAGCGCAGGCAACACAAAAATAATCGACGACAGCGTACCTGCTGCTGACGCTTGGGTCTGAACCAAATTGTTTTCTAAAATATTGCTATCTTTGGCAAACTTGAGCACTGCCATCGAAATCACCGCCGCAGGAATCGACGAGGCGAACGTGAGCCCAACTTTAAGCCCAAGATAAACATTCGACGCGGTAAAAATCACCGTAATGAGCGCACCAAGTACCATGCCGCGCAAGGTAAGTTCCTTGACATCGGCGGCGGTGGGTGCGCTGACGGGGGTAGAGGGTAGAGGCTGCATCGCTTAACTTCCCTAGCTTAGACAAAAACGCTTGAATCAAAAGCCACTAAAAATCACCGAAAAAGACCTGTGATTATACTGTTTTTTGGCGCGTAAAGAATAGCGGCGCGTTTGACTGACGCGCCCGTCGCCCAATCCGTGCCAAGACACCAACAAAAAAACCGAACCCATTGGCTCGGCTTTTTGACACCCAACGCGTAAGCTTACTTGACGCGCTTCCAGTTTTGCGTACGGCTAAATGGGCCTAAATGGCCTTTTAGTGCCAAATTATTGCCCGATAGCGTTGCGGTGAGCTTATATGATTTGCCATTGACGGGGTCGGTAATCGTGCCGCCGCTGTATTTACCGTTGCCATCGGCTTTAAGTCCGCTGATGACGGTGCGCCCGACATAGGTTTTGGCTTTATCAGAATTGCCATCGATAACCACGCCCGATAGCGCGCCGCCTGCGTCGCTGATTTGGACTTGCGCCTTGGGTTTGCCGTCTTCAAAGGTTTGCCAAACGCCAACCAGCGGCTCGGCTGCAAAAGCGGTGACGCTGGTACATGCCAGCGCGATGATAGCGGTTTTGCTCAAACGTTTCATACACATTCCTTGTTAAGTCGTCCTGTTGGCAATAGGCGAACTTACCTGTTCTGCCTTGACAGACCGCCAAAGATGTTTTGCGGTCATAACTGGCATTATAGACCAATTTTGCTTGCCGTAAAGCGTTTATTGAAGTTTTTTGTAGCGTGATGATCGCTGGTTTGGGCTAGCTTTTTAGCAAGGCTTGTAGCCACGCACCAATCACACCGATGACATTGACGATGAGCTGCCAGTCAAACCCCGCGTCAGTGCCTGTGTGGTTGGCAGGCGGCTTGCGTGAGGTGGGATTGTCCTCTTGGCTAAGTGGCAAATCCAACGCCTGTGCTTGCACATGGGATGGCAAATTTGGCATGACACTAAGCCCGCTGCGGCGCGTGAGGTCATGAAGACTGATGATTTGCACGCGCTGGCTGTCATCATTGGGCGCGTAATACACGCCTGCTTGCCCAAGTTTGGGCACATACACCGCCTTGAACAAATGTGTTGGTACCAACACGCGTCCGCGCATCTGCTTGACCGAATTGCCCTCAAACGTCGCGCCCGTGACCACATAAACATTGCCGTATGTTATCGCCAAATAGCGCGTTTGGCTCTCAAGATTACGCCACGTGGTGCGGTTTTGCGTCGGGTTTTGTGGCACAATATTGGCTAGGCTAAAGCTGTCGTACTGCTGCTCAGGCGTTGCCATGTCGCCATTGGGCGATAAATGCCCACGGTCATACGGGGTGTTTTTGTAATCTGATAAACGCGCCTTGACGCGATCAGGCAAGCGGCTTTCTTCATGAAAGTTATTGACGCGCTCAAGCTGTTGGGCGGCTTTAATTCGCGCGCGCGTCAAGTGCTCAGCCGACCACAGCGCCGTGCGGCTCACGCCTGAATAGCCGACCGCAAACCCATCAAAGCACAGATAATACAGCTCAACATCGGTTTTGCGCACAAGTTTTGGGGCTTGGCGTTGTAGGTAGCTGTCACCGCACTGAGCAAGGTGTTTTTGGCGGTACATTGCCAAATCGGCAGCAGGCGCGGTAGCGTTGGTTTTGGCAGCGGCTTGCAAGATGGGTACGACACTAACCAACACACCAAGGATAAACGTCAAAAAATTTGCCGAAATTGCCGCTTTCATCTTGTCCGCCTATATCCGCCCAAAACGCGCTTGTTAAAACGCGCCTACCAAACGTTGCACCAAAAAATGCTGATTATACATGACAACGCGCGATTTTTTGGGTAAAATAAACGTCCTTTAGCTGGCATTTGGCAGGTTTTGCCCTGCGCTGTAGCACAGCTGATGTCACGGTGAAATGGCTGAGTGGTCGAAAGCGCACGCCTGGAAAGTGTGTATACGTGAATAGCGTATCGAGGGTTCGAATCCCTCTTTCACCGCCAAATTCTTGCTAAATCCTACCTAGCCAAACGGCTAATCTTACAGCCACTTGGCCTGACGGGTAAAGCTGACCGATAGCCACACCTCACCCAACTGCTCACTTAGTTCACGCTCAATCACCGCGCGCACCGCATCTTGCGCATCAAGCGTCCAGCGTTCGTTGTCCGTCACCAAAATATTGATTTCAATATCATATTGCCGCCCTGATTTGGCAAAATGGCAGCTATAATCGGCAAAATCATACACACGCGCCAATTCGCCAAGCCAATCGCGCAAGCGACGGTTGATGTCATCGGGGCTGACCAGCAGCACCTCTTGGATATTTTTGCGGACGATGTTTAAAGGCACGATACTGGCAATGACTGCCAAAATCATCGTCAAAATCGGGTCAATATACGGCACAAATTTGCCAAAACGCGTCGGCGCAAGCAGCAGCGCGATGATAAACCCGACCAACAGCGTTGCGGTCAATAACCCATCAATCAGCCATTCATGTGCATCAACACGGATGATTTCTGAGCCTGTTTTTTGCCCAACCACCTTCAGATAGCGATAATTCAGCAAACACAACACCGCCGTCACCAAGGTATAGCCAAACGCGATATCTAAGCGTAGCGGCTCGTTGTTGCCGTGTAAGGCCTCAAACCCCGACACCAGTGCCAGCACGCACACTGCCAACACAAACAGCCCTTGTAGCACCGTGGTCAAAGGTTCAAGGTGAGCATAGCCAAACTGAAAGCGCGCATCATCGGGGCGATGCACCAGCCGCGTGGTAAACAACGCCAGCCCCGTCATCGCCATTGATAGCACCGAAAACATGCCATCAAGCAAAATCGCTTGCGAATGGGCAAAAATCCCTGCGCTCAAGCCCATAATGGACATGACAAACGTACCAATCAGCGAGTATTGCAGCGCGCGGCGTTCAAGATCAGGGTTATAAGCCGCCTTTTGACCAGTCGGTGCGTGGGTCATATCGTCATGGGTTGCCACATCGCTGCAGCAGTCTAAGTGTGGAATGCTTGTGGGGAGAGGGTGGATGTTTTTAAGCGGTTGGGATAAGGCGCGTTTGGCAAATCGCTGCGCGTTGGGTGGATTGGGACAAGATGGGATTGGCATAAAAAATAAGGTTGTGGTACACGTGCTTACTTTATCGCCAAAAGATGACGTTTTGATGACAGCGGTTTTAGATCAAATACAAGGCGTTAAGATGGAATGGTAAGACTTTACCCATAAAAAATGCTATGATAGCCGCTAACTGGCGCGAACAACCGCACGCGTTTTTTTAGCTTAGCTTAGGTGAAAAACCATCATCACACAACCCATTAAAGGCACAATTATGACCAATTTACCCAACCAACTTGCCCAAGTGCAGCACCTACACGGTGAGCTCCACACCCAATCCCATGCCCGCGTCGCGCTTGTTGTCGGGCGGTTTAATAGCTTTGTGGTCGAATCGCTGGTCAATGGCGCGCTAGATACGCTGTTGCGTCATGGCGTGGCAGGCCACAACATCACCGTGGTGCGCGTACCGGGCGCGTGGGAGATTCCCTTGGCAACCGCACGCCTTGCCCAAACCGACAAATTTGACGCCATTATCGCTCTAGGCGCGGTAATCCGTGGCAGCACGCCACATTTTGACTACGTGGCAGGTGAATCTGCCAAAGGCTTGGGCGCGATTGGGCTGGATTATGATTTGCCTGTCATCAACGGTATTTTGACCACCGACAGCATTGAGCAAGCCATCGAGCGTGCTGGCACCAAGGCAGGCAACAAGGGCAGTGAAGCGGCAGCCGTCGCGCTTGAGATGATTGGCGTGCTTGACCAAATCGACACGCTTGGCGATGACGAATAATTTTTTCACCGTAACCTCTTTTTACCGAATGTAAGGCAGACGATGAGCGACACCGAACCACAACGCGAAGCCCTCAACTACAAAACCAGCCTGACCGCGATTCGTAAGGCGCGGCGTTTTACCGTGCAGGGGTTGTACGAGTGGCTGATGACGGGCAACCCTGCGCATGAGATTGAAGCCCACACGCGCAGCGAAAACGCCATGCATACCGTGCATTTGGGCTATTATCATGAGCTAATCAGCCAAATCATTGCCCAAAGTGATGAGCTGATTGACTATATCAGCGGCGTGCTTGACCGCGATTGGTCGCGCCTTGATAAGGTTGAACAAGCCGTGTTGTTGGTCGGCACGTATGAGATGAAATACCGCTTTGAAGTGCCCTATAAAGTGGTGATTGATGAGGCATTGCAGCTTAACAGCCATTTTGGTTCATCCGATGGCTACAAGCTGATACATGTGGTGATGGATAAAGTTGCCAAAGACTTGCGCCAGCCAGAGGTTGCAGCAGATGCCAAAAAAGCGCAAAACCCACCCGCTGCCGATGACCAAACCCAAGCCCAAACCCAAACCTAAGCCACGGGACAAGTCCAGCCGCATGACCAGCACCAAAGCCTATCTGCCGAATAACGCCCTGTTTGTCGCCCTTTGCCATGTCTGAATTCTCGTTAATCGCCCGTCATTTTGCTGCCGCCACTGAGGCGCACCGTGATACCGTGCTGGGCATGGGTGATGACGCGGCCATCAGCCACCCACCCACAGGCTGTCAGCTGGTTAGCTGCTTGGATACGTTGGTGGCAGGGCGGCATTTTTTGCCGTCGGCTGACCCATTTAGCATTGGTCACAAAGCGGTGGCGGTGAATTTGTCTGACCTTGCGGCGATGGGCGCGACCCCGTACGCGCTATTGCTGGGCTTAAGTCTGCCAGCAGCGGATGAGGCGTGGCTTGGTGAATTTAGCCGTGGTTTGGGCGCGATAGGTCGGCAGTTTGGCGTGCAGCTGATTGGCGGCGATACCACCCAATCCGACACTTTAACCATCAGCGTGACTGCCTTGGGCTGGGTGCCAAAAGGGCAGGCAATTTGCCGCCGTGGGGCGCAAGTTGGCGATATGGTGTGTGTCAGCGGTGATATGGGCTCGGCAAGTTTTGCTTTGCAGCAAGTATTACAGGGTAAGTCGTCTGACTTGCAAAATGCGCTGGATTTGCCCATGCCTCAGGTCAAATTGGGGCAAGCCTTGCGCGGTTTTGCCAGCAGTATGATTGATATATCCGATGGTTTGGCGCAGGATTTGGGGCATATTTTGGCGGCAAGTGAGGTGGGCGCAAGGCTGGATTTAGCCGCTATCCCCGCGCATCGGTTGTTACAAAACCTGCCCAATGCCGAAAGATGGCAACATCAGCTCAACGGCGGCGATGATTATCAGTTGTGCTTTACCATCGCGCCTGCCAAATTGGCGCAATTTGAGCGCAATTTTACTGAATTTAGCCAGCAAATTTACCCGATTGGTGAAATCATCGTGCCCAAACACAACGATAATTTGCAGTTGATTTATCAAGGCAAAACGGTCGATTTTAGCGTGCAAGGCTGGCAGCATTTTTAGGGTATATCCATGACCAACCACAAGCCCGACGTACGCAGCGCCAACCCTTGTCCCCCGTGTCCGCCTACCGCCACCGCGTGGGAGAAGGCGATTTATTGGCTTGGCATTGGGCTTGGGTCAGGCGTGCCCAAACGCGCGGCAGGCACGTGGGGCACAGTGGGCGGCTTGCTGGTCGCTATCCCTCTGATGTGGCTGGGTTTTTGGGGATTTTTGGCGGTGACGATTTTTGGGGGGGTGGTCGGCAGTTATATTTGCGGCAAAACGTCGGATTTGATGGGCGTGCACGATGACCCGCATATCGTGTTTGATGAATGGGTCGGTATGTGGGTGACGCTGTTGTCGTTAAAATACTGTTATCAATTTGACCCGTTTAACAACATGAGCCATTATCGGATTGATACATGGTTTGGCATGTGGCAATGGATTCATTTGCTGATAGCGTTTATTCTGTTTCGCCTGTTTGATATCTTAAAGCCGTTTCCGATTAAATGGGTGGATAAAAATGTATCGGGCGGTTTTGGTATTTTGATTGATGATGTGCTGGCAGGAATCATGGCGGCTATTGTGTGGTGGTTGCTAATATTTGCTTACTGATGGTTAATATTCTTGCCAAAAGTTTTTTCAATAAATTTTAGGAATTTTTGAAATACAGTTAAAAATTTAACGGTACGGAATTTAATTTTAAACACGCAAGGAAAGTTTATGCAAAACCTAACCACGATCATCATGGCGGCAGGCAAAGGCACGCGGATGCAATCAAGCCGCCCCAAAGTGCTGCAAACACTGGGCGGTAAGCCGCTATTGCGCCATGTGCTTGACACCGCTAAGCGGTTGGGCAGTGAGCGAATCATCGTGGTGTACGGTTTTGGTGGTGAGCAGGTTAAGGCCGCGTTTGCTGATGATACGGTGCAAGATGGCACGCTAGCATGGGTCGAGCAAGCCGAGCAGCTGGGGACAGGGCATGCGGTGCAAATGACTTTGCCGCATTTGCCAACCACAGGCAAAAGTCTGATTTTATCGGGCGATGTGCCGCTGATTGGGCAAGATACCTTGCAGCAGCTGATTGACAGCGATAGCCAGCTGGCGATGGTCACCTTGGCATTGGACAACCCGTTTGGACTTGGGCGGATTGTGCGCGATGCCACAGGCAAAGTGATGGGTATTATTGAAGAAAAAGATGCCACGCCCGAGCAAAAACAAATCCAAGAAATCAACAGCGGTATCTACTTGATTGATAATGCGATTTTGCAGCAATTTTTGCCAAAACTTAGCAATCACAATGCCCAAGGCGAGTATTATTTAACCGATATCGTCCAAATGGCAATCGCCGATGGTGTGACGGTGGCAACGGTTGCGCCGCGTTTTGACTTTGAGGTTGAGGGCGTAAATGACCGCATTCAGCTAGCGCGGCTTGAGCGGCGTTACCAAAACCATCAAGTCGAGCAGCTGCAGCGGCAAGGCGTACAGTTTGCTGACCCTAGCCGCGTGGATATTCGCGGCACGCTAAGTGTTGGGCGCGATGTGTTTATTGATATCAATGTTGTGTTTGAAGGCGATGTGCAGCTTGGTGATAATGTGTACATTGAAGCAGGCTGTGTGATTGGTGATAGCCGCATTGGCACGGCGTGTCATCTCAAGCCGTATTGCGTCATCCATCAAGCCACCATCGGCGCTGGTGTGGATATCGGCCCATTTGCCCATTTGCGCCCCGCAACCAAGCTTGCCGATGGGGTCAAAATCGGCAACTTTGTTGAAACCAAAAAGGCGCAAATCGGCACAGGCAGTAAGGTCAATCATCTAAGCTATGTCGGTGATGCGACAATTGGCAGTCAGGTTAATATCGGCGCAGGCACGATTACTTGTAACTACGATGGCGTGAACAAATCACAAACCCAAATCGGTGACGGTGCGTTTATCGGCAGCAATTCAAGCCTTGTTGCTCCCGTCCAAATTGGCGCAGGCGCGACGATTGGCGCAGGTTCGGTGATTACCCAAGCCGCGCCTGCCGATAAACTCACCTTGGCACGGGCAAGACAAGTGACCGTGGCGCGGTGGCAGCGCCCCCATAAAACGTAGCGAGCAGCCGCGCCATGATGGGCAGGCATTTAGCCAATCGAATTTAGTGTAATTTTCATCATCTTGATTTTTTTTGACAGTTGATATAAGGGAAAACCTATGTGCGGTATCGTCGGTAGCATACGTCGTCATGCCAATGTCGTGGATTTTTTGACCGATGGGCTCAAGCGGCTTGAGTATCGCGGCTATGACTCAGCAGGCATCGCCGTGCAGACCGCGGCAGGTATTGAGCGCGTGCGCCGTGTTGGACGCGTGGCCTTGACCGCCCAAGCCGCGCAAGCAATGGGCTTGACGGGCAGCACGGGGGTGGGGCATACACGCTGGGCAACGCATGGCGGTGTGACCGAACCCAACGCCCATCCACACCTATCCAATGACTTAATTTGCGTGGTGCATAACGGTATTATTGAAAACTTTGAAGCCGAGCGCGAACGCTTGCAGGCCGCAGGCTATGTTTTCACCTCACAAACCGACAGTGAAGTCATTGCCCACAGCGTGCACCAGCAATACGTCAGCAACGGCAAAGATTTGTTTGCCGCGGTGCAAACAGCGTGCGCAAGTTTTCATGGCGCGTATGCCATTGCGGTCATTGCTGCCGACTTGCCCGATCAAATGGTGGTCGCGCGCATGGGCTGTCCGCTGTTGATCGGCTGTGGCGAACAGGAGGTGTTTGTCGCCTCAGATGTCTCAGCGGTGGTGGCATTTACCCGTGATATCATGTACCTAGAAGATGGTGATATGGCGCTATTATCCGCCGATGGTGTCGAGCGTTTGGTGAATAAAGACGGGCAGCCTACCGAGAGACTGGTCAAAACCTCACAAGTGTCATTGGCATCGCTTGAGCTTGGCCCTTACACGCATTTTATGCAAAAAGAAATCCACGAGCAGCCCAAAGCCATCATCGACACCACCGAGGTGTTTATGAATTCAGGTTTTATCCCTGCCAACTTTGGCGAGCAAGCGGCGGCAGTGTTTGGTCAGATTCGTGGTATCAAGATTTTGGCGTGTGGCACGTCGTATTATGCAGGTTTGACCGCCAAATACTGGCTGGAGGACATCGCGCGGCTACCCTGTGATGTTGAAATTGCCAGCGAATACCGCTACCGCCCCGTCATTGCCGACCCCGATACGCTGATTATCACCATTTCACAATCGGGCGAAACACTCGACACCCTCGAAGCGCTCAAATACGCCAAGGCATTGGGGCATCGGCACAGCCTGTCAATTTGTAACGTCATGGAATCGGCATTGCCGCGTGAAAGCGAACTGGTGTTTTACACCCGCGCAGGGGCAGAAATCGGCGTTGCCTCAACCAAGGCGTTTACCACGCAGCTCATTGCGTTGTTTGGCTTGGCGGTCACGTTGGGCAAGTTGCGCGGTGTGGTCGATGCCAAGCAAGAGGCCCAATTTACCGAAGAATTGCGCCAAGTGGCAGGCAGTATTCAGCACGCGCTGAACCTTGAGCCGCAAATCATCGGGTGGGCAGCGCAATTTGCCAGTAAGCCCAGTAGCCTATTTTTGGGACGTGGTATTCACTACCCAATCGCCCTTGAAGGTGCGTTAAAACTCAAAGAAATCACCTATATTCATGCCGAAGCGTATCCTGCAGGCGAGCTAAAGCACGGCCCGTTGGCATTGGTCGATGAAAACATGCCCGTCGTCGTCATCGCGCCCAACGACAGCCTGCTAGACAAGGTTAAAGCCAATATGCAAGAAGTCGCGGCACGCGGCGGTGAGCTGTTTGTGTTCACCGATTTAGACAGCGAGTACACCGCCAGTGAGGGCGTGCATGTCATCCGCACACCGCGCCACGCAGGTATTTTATCACCGATTGTGCATACCATCCCTGTGCAATTGTTGGCGTATCACACCGCCTTGGCAAAAGGCACGGATGTGGATAAACCACGTAACTTGGCAAAAAGTGTGACGGTGGAGTAAGCCAGTTTAAATCTATCGCCAAAAAAGCCTATCTATCAAACGCTAGGCTTTTTGGTCTAGGAAAAAATGGCCGAGATGGTCGAATGGGATAGCCAAGTTATTCGGCTTTGGTCTGCCACAAACTGCCCAACGCTTGGTGACGTTTTTCTAGCGTTTTTAGCTGTTTTTTGCTCACACCGCCCAATACCTCGATGGCGTGGCGCAGGCGTTGTAGAGTCATGTCCGCACCAATCAAAAACATGGAGTTCATCACAGGCGTACTGGCTTTACTGCCAGCAATGGCGATAAAAAATGGCGCCATCATATCGCGCAGCTTGATGCCCAGCGCACCTGCTAAATTGCTAAGCACGGTTTGAATGTTGCTTTCTGTCCACTCAGGCAACGCCTCAAGCTGCCACTGTGCCAGTTGTAGCACTTCAACGATTTGCTCGGTGGATAGCACCTTGTGGTCAAAGTCTGCTGCACTGATAGTGGGTAGATTTTGAAAATAAAACCCTGCCCAATTCACCGCGTCAGACAACAGATTAATCCGCGGCTGAATCGCTTGTGCAATGGCGGCCAAGTTGTTGCTGCGATTTGCCCAGCCAAGGATTTTATCGGCAAGCTGCTCAGGTGTTAGCGCGCGCAGCCACTCGCCGTTGAGCCATGTCAATTTTTCTACATCAAAAATCGGCCCACCCAATGACACACGCGTGATGTCAAATGTGGCAATCAATTCCTCTAAGGTGAATTTTTCTGCTTCATTTGGCAATGAATAGCCCATTCGCGCCAAGTAATTGAGCAGCGCCTCGGGCAATACGCCTGCATCACGGTAGTAGGTGATGGAGGTGGGGTTTTTGCGTTTGGATAGCTTGGACTTGTCGGGATTGCGCAGCAGCGGCATGTGGCACAACACAGGCATTTGCCAGCCAAAATACTGGTACAACAACTGGTGTTTGGGCGCGGAGCTGAGCCATTCTTCACCCCGAATCACATGGGTGATTTGCATCAAGTGGTCATCGACGACATTGGCAAGGTGGTAGGTTGGCAAGCCATCGGTTTTTAGCAGCACTTGCATATCGACTTGCGCCCACGGAATTTCAATCTCACCGCGCAGCAGGTCATGAAAGCGGCACACCCCCTCATCGGGCACGCGCATACGGATGACAAATGGCTTGCCCTCAGCGGCTAGGCGGTCAGACTCCTCGCGGCTGACATGCGCCCAACGCCCGTCGTAGCGTGGGGTCTCACCGCGTGCCATCTGCTCGGCGCGCATGGCATCAAGCTCGCTGGGCGTACAAAAACAGCGAAACGCATGACCTGCGTCCAATAATTGCTGAGCGTGGGCTTGGTAAATCTCACGGCGTTCACTTTGTCGATAAGGCGCGTGTGGCCCGCCCACATCGGGGCCTTCTGCCCAGTCTAACCCCACCCAACGCAGCGCGTCCAAAATCATGCGCTCAGATTGCACGGTCGAACGCGCTTGGTCGGTATCCTCAATACGCAAAATAAACTCACCGCCGTGTGTTTTGGCAAATGCCAAATTAAACAAGGCAATATACGCAGTGCCAACGTGCGGGAAACCAGTGGGGCTAGGGGCGATACGGGTGCGAACAGCGGCGGTCATGGCTAAACTCTTTTTAACAAAAAAATATTACGGCTATTATAGCCAAATCAGCATTGACTTTGGGCAAAAAGCGTTAAAAAGCAGAGCAAAACGTGCAAAATAGCGCGCCTTAAGCCGTGGGCTTGGCGTTGGCATACACCAACATCGCGGCGGCTAAATCCTCTGCCGCGTTGCCAACGGCTTTATACACCGTGATGTCATCATCATGGGTGCGTCCGTGATGTTGCTGTCGGCACAACGTTATTAAGTCGGCTTGCACCTGCTCGCGCGTCAAAATGCCTGCCTGTATCGGCAACAGTAAATCGCCTGCTTTATCCAACGCCTCAGCGGTATCAATGAATACCGATGTATCGCCAAACAGCGCGTCATCAGACTCGCGCATGGTCGGCGTAAAGCCGCCGATTAAATCAACATGACTGCCTGCTTGCACCCACGCGCGCTCAACCAGCGGCGCGGTGGAGAGCGTTGCGCAGCTGATGATGTCATTATCTGCCACCGCGGCTGCCAAATCGCTCACCGCCTCGGCATAAAAACCTTGTGCGCACAAGTCATTGGCAAGCGTGACGGCTTTGGCATGGGTTTTGTTCCATACCTGCACGCGTGTAAGATTAAATGCGGCTGCATACGCAGGCGCAAGCTCGCGTGCCACATTGCCTGCACCGACAATCAGCAAACGCTGGCTATCGCGCCGTGCCAAAAAGGTCGCCGCCAGTACCGACGCTGCTGCCGTCCGCCGATTGGTGATGGTGTTACCATCAATGACCGCCAGCGGCATACCGTTGTGCGCGTCAAACAAGGTATAAGTCGAAAACAGCCCTGCCAGACGGTGCTTTTGGCTATTTTCAGGATAAATCGTTACCTGTTTGATGCCCAGATAGCGGTCACGCTGCCAAGCAGGCATGATAAGCAAGGTTGCACCTGCGTCGCTGCTGTCGATGGCGTGATGATGACGACGCGGCACGACACAGCCTTGCACAAACATGGCTTTAATCGCGTCCATCAGCGCAGGGTAAGGTAAGGCGGCGGCGGTTTGCTCGGCGGTAAAAATCTGCATGGTTGTGCTTTTTGATGACGTTACCTTTGCGTCGTTATAATATGTGTCGTTGTAACATTAAGCTTAGCGTAATCTTAAACTTGTCGCCCAACAGGCTGCTGCAACGGCTCAGGCAATGCCAGTGCGCTCAAGCCTGCCGCTGCGATAGCATCGGGGCGCGCAACGACCAATGCCTCAAACGTATTGACGCTGTCAGATTGGGCAACGGCATTGACCACCGCCACCTCTTCACCCAATATCGCGCCTGCGTCGGGTGGCGTGCCGTCACCTGTCACGCGATGCAGCCATGCCTTGGGGCTTGCCTTAAACCATAGCCGCGCGATAATCTCTTGCCCCAAATAACAGCCCTTGTCATAATCCACCCCAGCGCGCTGATGCAGGCGCAACGCCTGCGGCTGGAACAGCCCACGCGTCGGCTGGGTCAGCCAGTAATTGCCCTGCGCGATGCTGCGTGCTTGCCAATCGGCAAGTGAGTCGCCCATATCGGTACGGCTAAACGTTGGCACGCCCTCAACCACAACAGGATAGATGGGCTTTGCCTGCGATAAAATGACTTTGGAAAACGCGCCGTATTTTTTGATGTGTTGGGCAAAGTCGGCGGCACAATCGGCGCTTAGCACGATGTCAAATGCCGTGTCATCGATGCGCTTGAGCCACACACCAAAGTCCACCCGTCCTTTTAGGTTGCTAATCGCTGTTGGCTGAAAGGTGGCCGCGGTGAGTTTATCGACATCACAAGTCACTTGCCCTTGTAAAAACTTCGCCGCCTGCTCGCCTGTCAGCGTCATCACGCAAAAATCCGTCATGGCTTTATCCTTATCAATATTCGTCGAATTTTAGCAAAATTTATGCCTAGCTTGCTAAAATGGTTTGGTCACTGCCTGTTAATTACAAGCCCTGCGGCAAGGTAAATCACCGCGCAACACACAAGCGCGCGTCAGCAAGGTTTGCTATACTAACGGCATGGTTTTTTGATAGTATTTACGATGAGCGTTCAACCTTTTTTACCAAATACCAAGTTATCATCACCGCCAGCCAATGCAGACAAGCCGTTGGTGTTGGGCGTGGTTGGGCGCGGAATCACGCACAACAATGCGCTGTTGGGCGCGTTTTTGCAAGCGTATTGTCAGCGCGCGGTTGTGGTGACGCGTGTGTTTCCTGTATTACCTGTTAGGCGACCGTCCGCGGATGTGCATGCGATGATGGGCTGGGGGCGCAAAAAAAGCTACCGTCGCGCTGCTCGATTTGCCGCGCAGCAGGGACTGCCTGTTTTGACACTGGAAGATGGCTTTTTACGTGGGCTTGGCAGTGGTACAACGCAGCGCTATGGCTGTAGCGTGGTGATTGACCCGATTGGGGTGTATTTTGATGCGCATGCGCCCTCGTATCTTGAGCAGTTGGTTGCGGCAAGCGATTTAACCGCCGCCCAACGCGCCGACGCGCAAGCGCTGCGTGAGCGTATCGTGATGGCGCATTTATCCAAATACAATCCAACCGCTGCCACAAATACGCTCGGTGGGCTTGGCATTGAGGCCAGCGCGTGCAATGTCTTACTTATCGACCAAGTGGCAGGCGACCAGTCGGTGACAGGGGCAGGGGCAACCGCACAGACATTTGCTGATATGCTGGCCGGCGCACGCAAGCGGTATCCAACCGCCAAACTGTGGGTCAAGGCGCACCCTGCAGGCAAGGCAGGCTATTTGACAGCGCTGACCCTACCGCCTGAAGTGGGCGTGATTCAACAAGCCGTTAATCCGCTAGAATTGTTGGCAAACATGGATGCGGTGTGCACGGTTAGCTCACAGATGGGTTTTGAAGCATTGATGCTTGGTAAGCGCGTGCACTGCTTTGGCGTGGCGTGGTATGCAGGTTGGGGGCTGACCGATGATAGTTATCTTGCGCATCACACGATGCAGCCACTGTATCGCGCGGCTACCGCAAGGCGCGCGCAACGCGTTGGCAAGCCTAGAGTGCTGGATGATTTGTTCCATGCTGCCTATGTGCGCTACAGTTATTATGCCAATCCTGCCACAGGGCAAGCGTGTGATATCAAGCAAGTGATTGATTGGCTAACGACCAACCGTGCGTGGCGTGACCGTTTGCCACGTGAGGTGACGGTGTATGCGTTTAGCCGTTGGAAGTACGGTTTTGTGCGTGCGTTTTTGGCAAGTACGGGCAGTAAGCTGTATTTTATTGCCAAATCAAAACCTGCACCAAGCCTGCGCGGTGCGGCCAAGCCGTTCGCGCTATGGCAGCGCGTTAAGCAGCGCGCGGCACAAAAGCAGCTGTATGCCGCCCATGATATCATCGTCTGGGGCATTGCCAAACGCCGCGAACGACAGCGCCAGCTACCCCATGCGCGGATTTGGTGTATGGAAGATGGCTTTATCCGCTCAACGGGGCTAGGCGCAAGTCTGATTGCACCGTTGTCGGTGGTGTTAGATGGCCGTGGGATTTATTATGATGCCACCACCACAAGCGATTTGGAGCATCGACTGGTTACCCAAACCGATTTAACGCCCATGCAATCTGCGCGTACCGCCGCGCTGATTGACACGCTACTTGCCCAACAAGTCAGTAAGTACAATGTTGGTGCTAAACAAACCGTTATCACCCATGCTGCACCGCATCAGCGCACGCTTTTGGTGGTGGGGCAGGTAGAGGACGATATGTCTGTGCAGTGCTGCGCCAGTGATATCCGCACCAACCGCGCCTTACTTGAACGGGTGCGCGCTGCCAACCCAGACGCTTATATCATCTATAAACCGCACCCTGATGTGCAGGCAGGCCTGCGCACAGGGCAGATTGAGGCGCAGGCACTTGAGCACTTTGCTGACCAAGTCGTCACTGATATCGCCATGCCTGCGTGTTTGGCGGCGGTCGATGAAGTGCACACAATAAGCTCTTTGACGGGCTTTGAGGCGTTGTTACGCGGGCTTGACGTGACGTGCTATGGCGTGCCGTTTTATGCAGGGTTTGGCTTGACCGATGACCGTGCCACGGGTGCTGCGGCACAACGCGCTTACGCCCGACGCAAGCGCAGCCAACCTTTGAGCTTGTCGCAGTTGGTGTATGTCACGCTGATTGACTATCCGCTATACCGTGTGCCAAATGGTTTTGGACTGGCGCAGGTTGAGGATGTGATTGCGTATTTGTACCAAGCAAAAACCAACGACCAGCTGCCAACGGGTGCGCACGGCTTGTCACAGCTTAGCCAGCAACTGCGCCACCTCAAACAGCCATTGGCAAAAAAATTTATGCAGCTACGCCAACGTTTGCGTTAGCATGGCTTGTGTATGGGCTCAGCCAGCGGCGACTGATAAGGTGGGCTGATTGCACCAGCAGACAACGCGCCCTAAAATGCGTATAATGACGCGTTTTTAGCCAAAAAGTAATGCAATAACAGCCGCTAAGCCACCGCGCAAACCCGCCTATTGCCGCCCAAGCTTAGCGCCAAGGATTCACGATGACGGCATCGTTAGAACGACTTTTAACCCACCAACGCGTCTTGCTCATTCAGGGCAAGATGGGGTCGTTTTTTAGCCGTTTTGCCAGTTTTTTGCACACCCAAGGCATCGAGGTCAGCAAAATCAACCTCAACGCTGGTGATGCGTTTTTTTACCGCCATCGTGAGCGCGTGTACAATTACGCAGGCACACTGGCGGATTTTGATGGTTATTTGACGGATTTGTTGCACAGCCAAGCCATCGGCGCGGTGGTGTGTTTTGGTGATTGCCGTCCGCATCATGCGGTTGCAGGGGCGGTGTGCCGACGGCTGGGGACGGCGTTTTTTGTTTTTGAAGAAGGCTATTTGCGCCCTGATTATATCACCTTGCAGCAAGACGGCATCAATGGCTATTCGCAGTTGGATTTGCGTGTCATCAAGCAGCTACAAAAAGCCAATGATAAGCCGCTACCGACGCACAACCGTTTTTATAAACTGTGCTTGGCGGCGATTGTGTATTATATTGTGGCGCGTGCCAAGCAGGATGAATTTCCGCATTACACGCATTATCGCGGTATGACGGCATGGCAAGAGGGCATCACGTGGCTTAAAGCTCCCGTGCGCAAGGCGTACCACTATTTACCTGACAAACGCTTGCAGCGCCGCTTGCATGAAAGTTTGGTTCAGCGGTATTTTTTGGTCAGCCTGCAGGTGTACAACGATTCG
This sequence comes from Faucicola sp. SE7633, assembly GCF_059264685.1. Lineage (NCBI taxonomy): Bacteria > Pseudomonadati > Pseudomonadota > Gammaproteobacteria > Moraxellales > Moraxellaceae > Faucicola > Faucicola sp. SE7633. The sequence continues at coordinate 25,644 of NZ_JCADBW010000004.1, forward strand.
CAAATCACCTTTCACAGTGATTATGCCGATATCACGGTGTTTATTGATGAGGTGATGACAAGCTTTGCCCAGCACGCGCCGTGTGATTTGCATTTGGTGTTTAAGCATCATCCGCTTGATCGGGCCCATCGGCATTATGGCGCGCTGATTGCTATGTTGGCAAAGAAGCTGGGTATCACGGGGCGTGTGCATTATGGTTGCGACATGCATCTACCGACGCTGATTCGTGATAGCTTGGGTATGGTGACGATTAACAGCACCACGGGGCTACAGTCGATTTACCATAACCGCCCGACCAAGGTCATGGGGCGCGCGATTTATAATGTACCGCAACTGACCGACCAGCAGCCATTAGACGGCTTTTGGCAACATCCGATGCCGCCCGACCAAGATTTTTATCAGCGTTTTCGCGAATATCTGATTGAGCAAACCCAGTTGAATGGCTCGTTTTATGGCGATTCGCCGTGGATGGGGCGTTATTTGGCAAACCAATTGGCAAACCAAGCTGGCGCAAATCAGCCAGCCACCATGCAAGCTGCCAGCCACCAAGCGGCTGTACAGCCATCACCTGCCAAGCCATCACGGATGCAGCCGAATTTATCGCCTGCGTTACAAACGCCCAGCACACTTACCACCACACCAGCCACCACAACGCCGCTCACCAATGCACAAGCCGCCAACGCGCCACCATCTGCCGCGCAACCACACGATGCGACCAAACCTGTCTAGCCAGCCGTGCGTCATGGGTTTGCCCAGCCCAACAAAACGTGTTTTGATAACCGATTGAAATATTAGCCGACGGGGTAAAAATGCGTTACAATACCGCAGATTAGCGTCTGTGTTTTGGCGTTCATTTTTTCTTAACGTTTGTTTGGTTTTTATCTTTTTTAGCCTATAAGCCTTGGGCTTGGGCACGTGACAGGACATCGTGACAGCATTATCTAATATTCGCAACTTTTCCATCATTGCCCACATTGACCACGGCAAATCAACGTTGGCTGACCGCATCATCCAGATGTGCGGTGGCTTGCAAGAGCGTGAAATGCAAGCGCAAGTGCTTGATTCGATGGATATTGAACGAGAGCGTGGGATTACCATCAAGGCGCAGTCGGTGACGCTGCACTATGACCATCCTAACGGTGAGCGTTATCAGTTTAACTTCATTGACACCCCTGGGCACGTCGATTTTTCGTATGAAGTGTCGCGCTCGTTGGCGGCGTGTGAGGGCGCGCTGTTGGTCGTGGATGCCGCACAGGGCGTGGAGGCGCAGTCGGTTGCCAACTGCTACACCGCGATTGAGCAAGGGCTTGAGGTGTTGCCCGTGCTCAATAAAATCGACTTGCCGCAGGTTGATCCTGAGCGTGTGATTCAAGAGATTGAAGACATCATCGGCATTGAGGCGATTGACGCGCCGCGTGTGTCCGCCAAAACAGGCTTTGGGGTGGATGAGCTGCTACAAGCGATTGTCGAGAAAATCCCTGCCCCAACGGGCGATCGTGACGCGCCTTTGCAAGCTTTGATCATTGATTCATGGTTTGATAACTATCTGGGCGTGGTGTCACTTGTGCGCGTGCGCCAAGGCGTGCTTCGAAAAAACGACAAAATCTACATCAAATCGACCAAGATGAGCTACCCTGTCTCATCCATCGGGGTGTTTACGCCCAAGTCGCTAGAAACCGACGTGCTTGAGGCAGGCGAGGTCGGTTTTGTCATCGCAGGGATCAAAGATATCGGTGGTGCGCCCGTGGGTGACACCATCACCCACGCCAAAACGCCCGATGTTGAGAGCATCCCAGGGTTTCAAAAGGTCAAGCCGCAGGTGTACGCAGGGCTATTTCCTGTGGATTCGGCAGATTTTGAGAGCTTTCGCGAGGCATTACAAAAGCTACAAATCAATGATGCGGCCTTGTTTTTTGAACCTGACACCTCAGACGCGCTGGGTTTTGGCTTTCGTTGCGGCTTTTTGGGGATGCTGCACATGGAAATCATCCAAGAACGCCTTGAGCGCGAGTATGACTTGGACTTGATTACCACCGCCCCGACGGTGATTTACGAAATTAAAAAGAAAAACGGCGACATCATCCATATTGACAACCCATCAAAATTACCCGATGTTGGCACGATTGATGAGTTTCGTGAGCCGATTGCGCGCTGTAATATCCTTGTGCCGCCCGACTATCTGGGCAACGTCATGACGCTGTGCATTGAACGGCGCGGCGTGCAGGTGGATATGAAGTTTATGGGGCAGCAAGTGCAGCTAACCTTTGATATCCCGATGGGCGAGGTGGTCATGGATTTTTTTGACCGCTTAAAATCGGTGTCGCGCGGCTTTGCCTCGCTGGATTACAGCTTTGAGCGTTTTGAGCGTGATAAGTTGGTCAAAGTCGATGTCTTAATCAATGGCGAAAAAGTCGATGCCTTGGCGATGATTTGCCACGTTGATCAAGCGCGGTATCGCGGCAATCAACTGGTAGAAAAAATGAAAGAGCTGATTCCGCGCCAGATGTTTGATGTGGCGATTCAAGCGGCGATTGGCAGCCAAATTATTGCGCGTAGCACCGTCAAAGCCTTGCGCAAAGACGTGTTGGCAAAATGTTATGGCGGTGACGTGTCGCGTAAGAAAAAGCTACTGTCCAAGCAAAAAGAAGGCAAAAAGCGCATGAAGCAAGTCGGACGCGTTGAGATTCCGCAAGAGGCGTTTTTGGCGGTGTTGCAGGTGGATAGCTAAATCTTGACTGCCTGCGCAACCGCTAGGACACATTGAGCCAACCGACCCAACCACAGACATAAACGCACACGAGACGCGTGATGGATTTTGATTTTAACATCATCTTAGTACCGCTGACCTTAGGGCTGGCAATCGTATGGTTGCTCGATATCGCGCTGTGGCACTTTAAAAAACAGCGCGGCTTGGCAGATAGCCCTGCTATCGTGCGTTGGGCGTATGAGTATTTGCCGATTTTGGCGGTGGTGCTTGTGGTGCGCTCGTTTATCATTGAGCCATTTAATATCCCGTCGTCATCGATGGTACCGACGCTGTACACGGGCGATTTTATCACCGTCAATAAATACGCGTATGGTTTGCGCTTGCCGCTACTCAACACCAAAGTCGTGGCTATCGGCAGCCCCCAGCGCGGTGATGTGGTGGTGTTTCGTTTTCCGCCCAATCCCAAGGTGTACTATATCAAACGCGTGATTGGCGTGGGTGGTGACACTGTGGGGATGCGTAACGGCCAACTGGTGGTCAATGGGCAACCTGTGCCGACCGTACCCGTGACTTATAACGCCGACCCTACCATGGTGGCGCAAATGTATCCTGCTGGCGTATCAGACGCTGAGGGTGTTTTGACCACCGAGCAAGCTGCGCAAAAGGGGCAAGAAGAAGAGCTTGAAGCGCGCTATCAGCAAGAAAGCCCCGCGGCAGGGCATACACACCTGACGCGCCATGTGGGCAACACGCCATGGTACTTACAAGCGCAGTTTGTCGCGCAGCAATCACCCGAGGTCATCGCCAGCCGTGGGCAAGATTGGCAAATCACCATACCACAAGGACAGTATTTTGTCATGGGTGACAACCGTGATCGCAGCTTTGATGGGCGTTTTTGGGGTTTAGTGCCCGATGAAAATTTATCGGGTAAAGCCAGCTATATTTGGATGCACAAAGCCCCTGGGTTACAATTACCGACCTTTGGGCGTAATAAAGCGATTGAGTAAGCATTTAGAGGCGTTTGTTGTAAACTTTGGCATAAAAACTGCGTGGTAAATGGTGTAATTGCAGGTTTGATTTAGCCATTTTTTAGCCATTTTTTAGCCATTGTGGAGGTGAGTATGTCGTTACCCCAACTTGCGTTACCCAGTACCCAGCGCGGTGCAAGCGTGACCAGCGTGGTGGTCATAATTGCGCTGATTATTGTATGTGCCAAAATTGGTTTGGGCATTGTGCCTGCACAAATCGGGCATTATCAGCTCAAAAAATCTTTGGCATGGGAGCTTAAAAAGGCCAATGACAACAAAGAGTCCGACCGAACGTTTTTGAGCAACGTTGCATCACAATGGAGCATCAACGGTTTTGGACAAAAGCCTGAGGATGTCATCAGCTTTGTCAGCCGCACACCCGGTGAGCTGTCCATCAAGCTCAGCTACGATGAAGCCAACAATTTTTTTGGCAATGTGGATATCGTCAATCGCTTTAATGACACCATCACCGCTGAAGATGCTAACGCAGCGAAAAAATAACCAGCGTGGTCAGACCCTACCAGCCAATGACTGGTTGTCAGACATTCAAGTTTAATCAACCCAACGTGCAGACAGCATATAACGAGCCTTAATCTACCCAATGACCGACCCAACCAACCGCCTTGCCAGTATCCCTAAGTTTGACCTCAAAAAACTGCCCTCACAGGTGCGTGGGCTGACGGCGTTGTATTACCGCTTGGGTTATCAGTTTACCAATATTAACTTGCCGATTTTGGCACTGATGCACCGCTCATACGATTCAGATGATAACTACGAGCGGTTGGAATTTTTGGGTGATGCCCTGCTGGGCGCGATTATTGCTGAGGCGTTGTTTGTACGCTATCCTGATTACAACGAGGGGCGATTGACTCGCTTGCGTGCAAGCCTTGTGCGTGAGGCAACTTTGGTGATTGTCGCCAAGCAGTTGGGTTTGTCTGAATACTTGATTTTGGGCGTGGGTGAGCGCAAAGGCGGTGGCAGACATCGTGCCTCGATTTTAGCCGACACCGTCGAGGCATTGATCGGCGCGATTTATTTGGACAGCGGCAGTTTTGACACGGTAAAAGGGTGTGTTTTGACGTGGTTTGACGCGCTTATCACCGAAATCGGCGAGCAAGTTGTCATCAAAGACGCCAAAAGCCGCCTACAAGAGCTGCTACAAGCCAATCAGCTACCCTTGCCGCGTTATGAAACCCTGCACATCGCAGGCAATGCCCCTGAACAGGTATTTACCATCGCCTGCCAAGTTGATGACAGCCTTGAGCCGCCCCATACCGAGCAAGTCACGGCCAAAGGCGAAAGCCGGCGCATCGCTGAGCAGCGTGGCGCAGAGTTGATGCTCAAGCGTCTAGCAGAACGTTTGCCTGCTAAGCGTTAGTTTGCTAAATTTTTGCCCTTTATCTTAAAATTTAACTGATCTGAATGACTGCCAATACCATGACCGACGCGCAACAAGCTTTCAACGAAAACGAGACCGAACGCCAAGCCGACAATAACGCTTTAATCCGCGCGTTTTTTTCGGGCGGTAACACCAGCGTACGCGCGGACAGCTTTCGCGCAGGTTATGTGGCGATTGTGGGACGCCCCAACGTCGGTAAATCAACGTTGATGAACCACTTACTTGGGCAAAAATTGTCCATCACCTCACGCAAGCCACAGACCACACGCCATCGTATCATGGGTATTTATACCGATGCGCGCATGCAGGCGTTGTTTGTCGATACCCCGGGCATTCATAGCCACGCCGTGCGCGCCATCAATGAGCGCATGAATAAGGCGGCGACTTCGGCATTGGTGGATGTTGATGTGGTGCTGTTTGTCATCGACGCGCTTAAATGGGTGGAAGATGACGCGCTGGTGCTGGCAAAATTGCAAAACTTGCCCATGCCTGTGGTGGCCGTCATCAACAAAGCTGATACCATCAAAGACAAAGCCATGCTACTGCCGCTGATGGATAAACTCCATGCCAGCGGCGTGTTCCGCGATATCGTGCCGATTTCCGCACTACGCGGCCAAAACTTGACAAATCTACTGGATGTGATTGCCAGCCATCTACCTGAAGGTGAGCCGATTTTCCCTGCCGAGCAAGTCACTGACCGCTCAGAACGTTTTTTAGCCAGTGAAATGATTCGGGAAAAAATCATGCGCAGCGCAGGTGACGAAATCCCGTACGATTTGACCGTGCAAATTGACACCTTCAAAGATGAACCTGCCCACACCGACCCAAAAACGGGCAAACAACGTCAAGCGGTGACATTTATTGACGCGACGATTTTTGTCGAACGCCAAGGACAAAAAGCCATCATCATCGGCGATAAGGGTGAAAAAATCAAGCAAATCGGCGTTGAAGCGCGGCAAGATATGGAACAGATGTTTGGCAAAAAAATCATGCTGACCCTGTGGGTGAAAGTCAAAAAAGGTTGGTCAGATGATGAACGCGCCTTGACCAGTTTGGGCTACTAAATCTTGTGCCGATAACCAGCCACATTGACCTATAGCCGACCATAGACCCACCACCATGCGCCAACAATGTCTGACAGGCTATGTACTGCACCAAAAGCCGTATCAAGAAAACCGCAGCTTGCTGACCTTGTTTAGCGCAGAATTTGGCATGGTGCACGGTGTTGGTAAAAAAAACCTGCCGCTGTTTGTGCCGTTACAGGTGTTTGCCAGTGGCAAACATAGCCTAAAAACTTTTAGCCAAAGCCAAGCGCTTGCCACCGTGCAACCCTTGGTAGGACAAGCGCTGTATGTGGGGATGTATCTCAACGAGCTGTTGGCAAAGCTGCTACCGCTTGAAGAGCCCATGCCAGCCGTTTGGCACGCCTATGCTGACAGCCTTACACAACTTGGCACTTGGCAAGCTCAAGGAGCAGACGCAAATACGCTAAAATGGCAGCTGCGCTGGTTTGAGACACAAGTGTTAAATGAACTTGGCTATGGCATTGACTTTTGCCACACGCCCGATGGCGACGCGCTTGCATCCAATACGCGATATCAGTACCGTTTGCAACACGGCTTTGTGCCCACATCGGCCAAAGGCCAGCTGCCTACCAAAACGGGCAAAGACTTGACGGGCAAAGAGTTGGCAACATGGCAGCATTGGCTGGCGGATACCGCCCAATTTGCCCAAGCCTATCAAACCGACGCGCCTGCCACCATACAATTACTGAACAATATCGGGCAAGTTTATCGCGCTATCATTGACCATCTGATCGGCTATCAGCCGTTACAAAGTCGCAACCTATGGCGCAGCTTGCAACGCCTTAGCCAACATTAAACCATTACATGGACTTTTCTCATGAAAAAATTGCCACTATTGGGCGTGAACATCGACCACATCGCCACCTTGCGCCAAGCGCGGGGCGTGGATTATCCCGATCCCGTGGCAGGGGCGTTGGTCTGTGAGCAGGCAGGCGCAGACGGTATCACCCTGCATTTGCGTGAAGACCGCCGCCATATCCAAGATGCCGACGTGTACCGTCTTGCCCAAGTGATGACCACGCGCATGAATCTGGAGATGGCGCTGACCGATGAAATGCTAGCCATTGCCTGTGACGTGCGTCCTGCGTGGGTGTGTATCGTACCCGAAAAACGCCAAGAGCTGACCACCGAGGGCGGGCTTGATGTCATCGCTTATCAAGCGCGACTAAAAACCGCCATCGCGCAGTTGCATGACGCAGGTATTCAAGTATCGCTATTTATTGACCCCGAATATACCCAAATTGATGCCAGCATCGCTCTTGGCGCAGATGCGATTGAGCTGCACACAGGGCGTTATGCCGAGGCGCATTTGGCACAAGCCACCACACAAACCGCGCAAGAACTTGCCCGTATCCAAGCGGCCGTGCGCTATGCCAAGCAAAAACACCCAAGCTTATTGGTCAATGCAGGCCATGGCTTGACCCGTGCCAATGTAGCACCCATCGCACAGATAGCGGATATTCATGAGCTTAACATCGGGCATGCCATTATCGCTGACAGCGTATTTATGGGATTAAATGACGCGGTACAAGCCATGCGCCAAGCGTTTGCTAACCGCCTTGATTAGGCACATAAACTAAGAACATCTGGTAGCCTCAGTGCTATGGGGTTTGGTTTTAATACCACCCGCCATATTAAAACTGACTTTAAAATGTCGCGTTAAATCGTTATCACGGGTACAATAGTTAAAACTCCCCATATAACCAACGGGCCGACCGGTCTGTGGCGTAAGTTTGATATAATTTCGATTGGCAGCCAAGCTGGCAAACATATACCCAAAGCGCAGCGTGATGTCGTGCTGCTGCAAAAGATTATCTTTGGTACGGTCAAATTGGTTATCGTCGTCTTGATCAATAAACGTAAGCAGGCGTGTGCCGTCACGGCTAACACAGTTGAGACGGTCATCGGCAATACACACAATGACACTGCGCTGATAAATAAGCGCATCAGCGCGCGCGGATTTTAACCAATCGTGTAGCGAGCTTTCTACCGTGTGAGCCTCCATGGCGCGTAACATCTGCCCAAATGAAGGCACCGCCAACGTTGCGACAATTGCCATAATAGCCACCGTGATCAACAACTCAATTAGCGTGAAGCCTGCTGAGGTTGGCAGTATCGATGAATTTGCTTGCCGTGTTATTTTTATTATTGACATAACAAATGCAAAAAGTGATTGTTGTGATAAACATGACTGGGCTTAAGCAATTGCTGCTTTAATTTAGCTAAATTGACTGTGCAAGTCAATGATTTTTCAAGGGTCTATTTTTTGCGCATAAATTTTATTTATCAATAAATATTCTACAGGAACGCCAAATTTGACAACGCCAAGCATAACATCTTGTGATAATCGTGTAATATTGTGTAGCGATGTAAAAAAAGTAGTTGTCAAGTATGGCAGATAACGCTAAGCTATGCACAACATCAGCAATGAATAAGTGATTTTTTATATCTTCAAACAATTGTTAGGTAGCTGCCAGTAAGCGACTACTAAGCGCGTTTGAAAACCCACTTACTGTCATTGGCTAACGTCGTACGTTTAAATCATTGTAAACTTAAACGCAACTTTTTTGGAGGCAATCCATGAAACTTAATAAAATCGCGCTAGCTGTCATTGCTGCAGCTACCTTGCCAGCAGTGGCTAATGCTGGCGTTACCATTACCCCTGTTATTTTAGGTTATCACTGGAACGAGAGTATCGACGACACCGCTGAAAAGCAGCGTGAAATCCTTAAGACTGGTAAAAACCTTTATCGTAACGCCAATGGTGACAAAATTGGCAACCGCGAAGGTCATGCCAACGGCGGTGTGGCGCTAGAAGACGGTCTATACACGGGTGCGGCAATCGGTATCGAATTGACACCAACCATCGCACTTGAAGTTGAATACGGTGAAACCAACGTTAATGCTGAAGCCAGCGAAAAATCTGCTAAAGCAGGTGTAAACCGCTTTGACGCCAAGCAAAAAATGACGTCTGGTAACTTCTTGATCGGCACTGAAACATTCAGCGGCTATACCAACAGCAACTTTAAGCCTTATATCTTGATCGGTGCAGGTCAGTCGGACATTTCAGTCAAAAACCGTGAAGCCTATCGAGTAACTGCTCCAGATGGTATTCCTCAAAAAGGTGTAGAAGGTAACGGTAAATACGTTGTTAAATCAGGTTCTGAAGTGGCTCAGTCTACTGATACCATCGGTAACCTAGGTATCGGTGCTAACTGGCGCATCAATGATGCGATGAGCTTACGTACTGAAGCACGTGCTGTTCATAACTTCGACAACAACTGGTGGGAAGGTATGGCATTGGCAGGTTTGAACGTTGTATTGGGTGGACACTTGGCGCCTGCTACTGACGTGATTGAGCCTACCATCGTGCCTGTACAACCTGTTGAAGTGGTACAACCACCTGTACAAGTGGTGGAGCAAGACGGTGATGACGATCAAGACGGCGTACCAAACAGCATCGATTTGTGCCCAAATACTCCGCTTAATACAGTAGTTGATGCTAACGGCTGCCCAGTTAAAGTAGACGTTAAAGACGAACTACAAATGGAGCTACGCGTATTCTTTGACAATGACAAGTCAAACATCAAAGAGCAATACCGTCCAGAAATCCAGCGTGTGGCTGAGAAGATGAACGAGTATCCAAACGCAACCGCTTCTATCGAAGGTCACGCTTCGCGTATCGGTAAGCGTAGTAGCGCAACTTATAACCAACGCTTGTCTGAAGCCCGTGCAAACGCGGTTAAAGGCATGTTGGTGAATCAATTTGGTATCGCGCCAAACCGTATCAGCACAGTTGGTTATGGCTTCAGCCGTCCGATTGCTGACAACAACACACCAGAAGGCCGTGCAATGAACCGTCGCGTATACGCGAAGATTGCTGGGGACAAAACCAACACAGTGAACCAAACTCAAGGTATGAACGTACAACCATAATTGATGTACCGATTATCTGTTTAAAAAAAGCTGCCAGTTGGCAGCTTTTTTTGTCAAATTTTTGCACGTCAGATGAAGCGCGGCAGCTTTTAAAGCTGATAAAATGCTATACTAGCGCTCATCAAAATTTTTGCTATCGAAGTGAGACTTTATGTCTGATAATATTCAAAACTTACGCAACATCGCCATTATCGCACACGTAGACCACGGTAAAACCACATTGGTTGATAAGCTGCTACAGCAATCAGGTACTTTTGGTGAGCGTGCTGGTGAAATTGAGCGCGTGATGGACTCCAACGCGCTTGAGCAAGAGCGCGGTATCACCATTTTGGCCAAAAATACCGCGATTAAATGGACAAACCCAAAAGACAACACCGAATACCGCATTAATATCGTCGATACCCCTGGGCACGCGGACTTTGGGGGTGAGGTTGAGCGCGTGATGTCAATGGTTGATTGTGTGCTACTGCTTGTCGATGCGGTTGATGGGCCGATGCCACAGACGCGCTTTGTCACCCAAAAAGCCTTCGCCCGTGGTTTAAAGCCGATTGTCATTATCAATAAAGTTGATCGTCCCGGTGCACGCCCCGATTGGGTGATGGATCAGGTGTTTGATTTGTTTGATAATCTGGGGGCAAGCGATGAGCAGCTTGATTTCCCCGTGGTATATGCCTCAGGCCTAAATGGTGTGGCAGGCCCTGCGCCCGATGCGCTTGCCGAGGATATGACGCCGCTATTTGAAACCATTGTTGATGTGGTCGAAGCGCCGCAAGTCGATGTCGATGGTCCGTTTCAAATGCAAATTTCAAGCCTTGATTACAACAGCTTTGTTGGGGTGATTGGTATTGGGCGTATCCAGCGCGGTTCGGTTAAGACCAACACGCCCGTTGTGGTGGTAGATAAAGACGGTAACCGACGCAATGGTCGTATTTTACAAATCATGGGCTATCATGGCCTGGAGCGTGTTGAAGTGCCCATGGCACAAGCGGGTGATATTGTATGTATCACAGGTATCGACGCGCTGAATATTTCGGATACGCTGTGCGATCCACAACATGTTGAAGCCTTACCTGCGCTAAGTGTCGATGAACCTACCGTGTCGATGACGTTTCAAGTCAATGATTCGCCATTTGCAGGACGTGAGGGTAAGTTTGTCACGTCACGCAACATCCGCGAACGCCTTGAGCGCGAGTTGATTCACAACGTTGCCTTGCGCGTGGAGGACAGCGACAGCCCCGATAAATTTAAGGTATCAGGTCGTGGTGAGTTGCATTTATCGGTGTTGATTGAAAATATGCGCCGCGAAGGTTATGAGCTTGGCGTGTCGCGGCCTGAGGTTATTGTGCGTGAAGTCGATGGCGCGCTACAAGAACCGTATGAGAACGTGATTTTTGATGTCGAAGAGCAGCACCAAGGCGCGGTCATGGAGCAAGTTGGCTTGCGCAAAGGTGAGATGACCAACATGGAGCTTGATGGTAAAGGGCGCATTCGCATTGAGGCGACCATGCCATCACGCGGTTTGATTGGCTTTCGCTCTGAGTTTATGACCATGACCTCGGGTACAGGGATTTTGACATCAAGCTTTTCACACTATGGTGAGCAAAAAGTCGGCGATGTGGGTGCGCGTAACAATGGTGTGTTAATCTCGATGACCAATGGCACGTGTTTGGCGTATGCGCTGTTCAACTTGCAAGAGCGCGGTAAGCTGTTTGCCGAGCCAGGGCTTGAGGTGTATGAAGGCATGATTGTTGGTATCAATTCGCGTGGTGATGACATGGTTGTGAATCCAACCAAAGCCAAGCAGCTGACTAACATCCGCGCGTCGGGCAGTGATGAAAATATTATTTTAACGCCGCCCATTAGATTTACCCTTGAACAAGCGTTGGAGTTTATCGCGGATGATGAGTTGGTTGAGGTTACCCCAAAATCAGTGCGCTTGCGCAAGCGTTATTTAACCGAAAACGAGCGTAAGCGACATAATCGTAAGTGATTTGGCGGTTAATAAAACGGCACAAAACCGCTGAGTTAAACTGCCTTGGCGGTTTTGGGGCAAATCAAAAGGGAAGTAAAATGAGTTTGTTATCGGAGTTTAAGGAATTTGCCCTCAAGGGCAATGTGATGGATTTAGCCATCGGTGTGATCATTGGTGGAGCGTTTGGTAAAATCACCACCTCATTGGTTGAAGATATCATTATGCCGCTGTTGGCAGCAATCATGGGTGGACGCATGGATTTTAGCAACATGCTGATTCCGCTAGGCAACGTGCCTGCGGGTACGCCACTAACGTACGCTGCTCTTAAAGAGGCTGGTGTACCTGTGTTGGCGTATGGTAATTTCATCACGATTGTGATTAATTTTATTATTTTGGCGTTTATCATTTTTATGTTGGTTAAAGCTATGAACCGCTTACGACGACAAAGTGAGGCACAGGTCATTGAGGAGCAGCCTTCAGAAGAGGTACAGCTGTTGCGTGAAATCAGCGCAAAACTTGATCGCCGCTAGGTTATAGGTGGGTTGGCTTGAATGGATATAGCAAGATAGCGTTTTATAGTTTTTATCCAACTGATTGTCAGTAGCAACGTGAGTAAACATATCATCATCATGGGAGCAGGTGTGGTCGGTGTCACGACTGCGTGGCAACTGGCACAGGCAGGCTTTGGCGTGACTGTCGTCGAGCAAGAGTCCACCGCTGCCCTGCAAACCAGCTTTGCCAATGGTGGGCAGATTTCGGTTTCACACGCCACACCGTGGGCAAATCCCAGTACGCCGCTCAAGGCTTTGAAATGGTTGGGGCAAGAAGACGCGCCGCTATTGTTTCGTTGGCGGCGGTTGTTTGGCTTGGATGCCGCCCACACGTTCGATAACGCGTTGTGGCAGTGGGGGGCGCAATTTTTGCGTGAATGTAGCGCCCAACGCGCCGATGCCAATTTGGTGCAGATGGTGCGCTTGGGTCTGTATTCACGGCAGGTACTTGGTGAGGTACGGGCAGCCACGGGGATTGAGTACAATCACTTAACGCGTGGTATCATGCATTTTTACACCGACTCAGCGGAATTTGCCAGCGCGCTTGCCCCAACCGAGCGTATGCAGCAGCTAGGCTGTGACCGCCGTGTGATAGACGTTGCTGAAGCCATTGCGCTTGAGCCTGCACTGGGCGCTGTGCAAGACAGGCTGGTGGGCGCAACGTTTACCGCGCTTGATGAATCGGGCGATGCACGCCGCTTTAGCCAAGCATTGGCGCAAGATGCCGCGCGTATGGGGGTGCAGTTTTTGTTTAACCATAAGATTTTGCACCTTATCCACGATGGCCAGCATGTGCAAGGCATAGCAGTGCAAGAAGTCGCCAAGCCTAACCACACCCCAACACCTGCGCCCAAACGTTTGACCGCTGATGCGTATGTGTTGGCGTTGGGCAGTTATAGCCCATTGTTGGCAAGACCCTTGGGCGTACAATTGCCGATTTATCCTGCCAAAGGTTATTCAGCAACCTATCAGGTGTTGGACGCAGCACGCGCGCCATATGTTAGCTTGATTGATGATGAATTTAAACTTGTCTATTCGCGTTTGGGTGATCAGTTGCGCGTGGCAGGTACGGCAGAATTTAACGGCTTTGACCGCGCGCTGAATCCTGTGCGCTGTCAGGCGCTTACACGGCGTGTGGTTGAGATATTTGGCGATGCGCTCGATACGCGCGAGGCGAATTTTTGGACGGGCTTACGCCCAATGACACCCTCTAATGTGCCGATTATTGGGCGCGCGGTCAATCGGTATGGCCGCATTGATAATCTATATTTAAACACGGGGCATGGCACATTGGGTTGGACGCATGCTAACGGTTCGGCAAAAGCCATGCGTGATATCATCATGGGGCAAGCCCCTGAGGTTGATTTTAATTTTGTTGGGCTAGACCAAAATAGATGGCGGAAATAACACGCTAAACGTCGAGCCTTTGCCCACACTAGACTCGATGTCAAGCTCCGCGCCATGCTGATACACTACATGCTTGACAATGGCTAAGCCCAGCCCTGTGCCGCCCGTCTCGCGACTGCGCCCTGTATCGACGCGATAAAAACGCTCAGTCAGCCGAGCAATGTGCTGCGGCGCAATGCCAATGCCGTTATCTTGCACACAAAAGCGCGCGCCGTCTTCGGTTGTTTCCCAGCTGATGTTGATTTCACCGCCTTTTGGTGTGTACTTGATGGCGTTGGTGATTAAGTTGCTCAGGGCGCTGCGCAAATAGTCTTCATAGCCCATCAGCTGTTGTTGGCTGTCTAAATGCAGGTGGATCAGATGGTCAAAGTTTTTGTTGTACATTTGCGCGTCATCAAAAAGTTGCATCAGCAGCTTGGGCATGTCAATTTGGCGCGGTGTGCTGGGTTTTTCGTCATTTTCTAGGCGCGATAGCAGCAATAAATCATTGATAATGCTGTTCATGCGCTGGCTTTGCTGGGTCATTTGTAGCAGCGCGCGTTGCCAACGCGCATCAAGGTCTGGCTGTTCGCTTAACGTTTCAACATAGCCCATGATGACGGTCAGTGGCGTGCGCAGCTCGTGCGACACATTGGCAACAAAGTCTTTGCGCATCTGTTCAAGGTGCTGCAAGCGCGTGACATCATACAAAATCAGCAGTTTTTCTTGTCCAAACGGGGTGACCTCACACTGAATAAAGCGTGCATGATTTTGCCAACCGCTTAGGCGCACGCCGTCGCTGTAGTGGCTTGGATTTTGATAGTATTGATGAAACGCAGGCTGACGAATCACCGTCAAAATATGCCGCCCTTGGTCAGGCGCATTTAAACCCAGTAGGTGCTGCGCCGAGGGGTTCCACCACTCAATACAGTCTTTTTGATCCACCAGCAAAACCGCGTCAGACAACGCGCTCAATGACGCGCGAATTTTTTGCATCAGCTGTAGCATTTGCTGGTGGGCTTGCCGCTCTTGTCGCGTTGATTGGTAGAGGCTGTAGGCGATGACGTTGAGGTTGCTGTCTAAATTCGGCGGCGGCGTGTTGATGTGATGCAATGCCCATTGTTTAAAACGTTGCAGCGAATACAGCACATAGGCGTGATATACCAGCACCCCCAGTCCAAGCCCCCACGCAGGCTTATCAACCAGCGCGCCCAGCGTCAGCCCAAGCAAGCAGGTGAGCGTCAAAGGCAGCAGCGATGACCACAGGTTGATTCTACGCGCATCCATTGGATTGGCAGCAGGCTAGGGCAGTTGGTGCGATTGACGGATTAATTGACATGGCTAGAGAACCGATAGCCCGTACCGCGCACGGTTTGGATATAATCGGCAAAGCCAAACGGCTCAAGCACCTTGCGCAGGCGGCGAATGTGCACGTCAATCGTACGATCTTCAACATACACATTGCCACCCCAAACTTGGTCAAGCAGCTGTGTGCGCGTGTAGGCGCGTTCAGGATGGCTCATAAAAAACGCCAGCAAGCGGTATTCGGTCGGACCAATCTCAATCGGCTTGTTGTGTGCGCTCACGCGTTGGCTGACAGGGTCAAGCGTCAAGCCGCCAATGTCAATCGGCTTATCGCCCGACAACGCGCTACTACGGCGCAATACGGCCTTGATACGCGATACCAGCTCACGCGTTGAGAATGGCTTGGTGATGTAGTCATCTGCACCTGCGTCCAGCCCCTGCACCTTGTTGTCTTCCTCGCCTTTTGCGGTCAGCATGATGATGGGGATTTCTGACAGCATATCGTCTTTTTTGAGCCGTCGGCACAAATCAATGCCCGACAAACCATTTGGCAACATCCAATCCAACAAAATCAGATTAGGACGATGATCCACCACCAAATGGTGCGCCTGAGACACATCTGAGGCTTGCAGGCAGTCAAACCCTGCCATCTCAAGCGTGGTCACAATCATTTCTTGAATGGCAGGTTCGTCTTCAACGACCAAAATCGTTTCGTTTTTCATGGCAAATTCTTGGAGCGATTTGTTTAGGCTGAGAAAATTTAAACGTATAAAATTATAAAAAATAAAGTTGATGGCGAACAGGTCAAGCAGTCTTACAAATGGTATCGCTAAAAATCACGCAGCCGAAAAACCGCCGCTGTCAAAGTGCTTATCAAATCTGACCTCTCAAATGTGATAACTGAATGTGACAACTAAATGTGACAGCTAGATGACACCTCGCTATTACAATTCATGATTGTGACACAATGATGACAAAACAGCAATACAGTATATATTTTTAGATTTTTCAAGGCATTGCCAACGTTAGTCGCAACAGCTAGCCAGCCAGTTCAACAATAAAATTTATCGGGCCATCATTGCAGCTAACCACCTGCATATCCGCGCCAAATTCACCCGTTGCAACGTTGGGGTATTGGGCGTTGGCATAATCAACGATTTGGGCAAACAAGTCACGCGCGTCAGCAGGCGGCATCGCGCCAGCAAAATCCGGCCGCCTCCCTGAGCGTGTATCGGCAAGCAGGGTAAATTGCGACACAATCAGCAAGCCACCGCCAACATCGCGTAGTGAATAATCAAGCTTATCTTGCGCATTGGCAAATAAGCGGTAGTTGAGAATTTTATCGACCATTTTTTGCCCGACGGCAAGCGTATCGCCGTGAGCAAGCCCAAGGTAGACCAACACACCATGCTCAATTTGTCCAACAGTTTGTTGATTGACTTCAACTTTGGCGTGGCGTACACGCTGGATGACGGCTTTCATGGCAGTGTCCTGTTACTCAAAATCGGTAAAATTTGCGGTTTTGCTCATCTAGGGTTTGAATTATAATGTCAGCGATGTCTAAACGGCAAACGCCCAACGCGGCTGCTAGGCAACCACGGCGCGATTAGCAAGCCCTCATTGTCCTTATCCAATCGTATCATTATTATGAACCTATTTACTACCTTACAACACATTGTCCCGCAACAAAAACTTAGCGAACTGGCAGGCAAACTGGCGGCAAGCCAACAGCCATTGGTCAAAACCGCACTGATTCATGGCTTTGCGCGTGCGTACGGTATTGATTTGGATGACTACGCGCGTGGCAGCTTGCGCCAATACCAAAGTTTTAATGATTTTTTTACCCGTGAGCTCAAAACCGACCGCCGCCCGATTGCTGACGCGCTCAATGCCATTGCTTGCCCTGCCGATGGTGTGATTTCACAGCTTGGCACGATCAGCGATGGCAAGTTGCTGCAAGCCAAGGGGCGTGAGTATGAAGTTGGGCAATTGGTGGCGGATTATGCACTGGGTAAGGCGTTGCAAGATGGCAGCTTTGCCACGGTGTACCTTGCGCCGACCAATTACCATCGCGTGCATATGCCATTTGATGGGCGGCTGATTGAGACGATTTATGTACCAGGGCAGTTGTTTTCGGTTAATGATGTGACTGCCAATCATGTACCCGATTTGTTTGCGCGCAATGAACGCTGCGTGTGTGTATTTGATACCGCGTTTGGGCAAGCGTGTGTGGTCATGGTCGGTGCGATGATAGTTGCAGGTATTGAGACGGTCGCCACAGGCAAGCTTGCACGCGGTGATACCATCGTTCGCCAATCGCATGACCTTGTGTTACAAAAAGGCGCGGAATTGGGGCGGTTTTATTTGGGTTCAACCGCGATTGTGCTGTTGCCTGCGTCAGCGCACACCGAGTGGCTACCCACCATGCAGCACGGCAAGGCGGTGCGTATGGGTGAGTCGCTTGGCACGCTACAGACCAATCATTTTAAGCCCGTTTAGCGGCGGTGCAGCGGTTTGTGACAAGGCTGTATTTTAGATGGTTTAGCCTGTGCCGTGCTTGCGCTGCATAAACACTGGCGCGTTTATAGGGCAAAATGCGTTACAATAGACGGGTTTGGTTTTAGCGTGCTTGATATATGCCCAAAGCTACACCCAAGCCGAGCGGTTTTTTGTGCCAATCACCGATGTTGTTATGACCACCCAGCCGACCCAACTTGCCCAACCGCCTATTCAATCGCCTGCTCATCCCACACCAAATGCGCCTGCGCCCTACCCAACGGCATGGATTATGCTGCTTGGGTTGATGATTGCTATCGGGCCGTTGTCGATTGATATGTATTTGCCTGCCTTGCCAGCAATGGCGCAGGATTTTGGCGTGGCAACGCGATGGATTGCCAATTCGGTGCCTGCGTATTTTGTCGGGTTGGTGGTGGGGCAGTTGTTTTATGGCCCGTTGTCTGACCGCATTGGGCGTATTCGTCCGCTGTATGTCGGCACGTTGGTGTATGTGGTGGCGTGTGTGATTTGCGCGACGACAACCAGTGTGGCGGTGTTGTTTGCAGGGCGTACGCTACAGGCACTGGGCGCGTGTGTTGGGGCGGTGGTGATTCGGGCGATGATTCGTGACCGCCTAGACCCAACACAGATGGCCAAGGCGTTTTCGTTGATGACGCTGGTGATGGGTATTGCGCCGATCCTTGCGCCGTCACTGGGCAGTTTGTTGCTACACATCAGCAGTTGGCGGACGATTTTTTGGTTTTTGGCAGGTTTTGGCGTGCTGCTGTTGGTGCTTACCAAGTTATTTTTGCATGAAACACTGCCCATTGCGCGTCGCAATGCCTTGCCACTGCGCCTAGTCGTGCAGCAGTATGCTGATTTGCTCAAAGATGCGCGTTTTCGTTATCCTGCGGTGGGCGCAGGGCTGCTGATGGGTTCAATGTTCGTTTATATCAGTGCCGCGCCGCAGCTGATTATGGAGGAATACGGTGTCAGCGCGACGCATTTTAGCTGGATTTTTGGCATGAATGCGGCAGGGTTTATTGGGCTGACGCAGGTCAATCAATGGTTGGTTGGTCGCTTTAAACTGGTGCAGCTGTTGCGCGTTGGCGCGTTGATACAGGTCATAGCGGCAGGCGTGCTGATGACGCTTGGGCTGCTGTTTGGTACGCACGCGTGGTTGTGGGCGGTGTTGGCAAGTATTTTTTGCTGTATCGCAGGCTTAGGCTTGACGCAGCCGAATGCAGGCGCGATTGCGCTGGCGTTTCAAAAACACCGCGCAGGCATGGCAAGCGCACTGCAAGGTTCGCTGAATTTTATTGTCGGGATTTTTGGCGGTTTATTGCTCAATTTGGTTGCGCTAAACGCTGTTGCCAAACTGGGCATGACGCTATTTGCCTTGATGGCGGTGGGTACATGGCTGGTGTGGCAGATTGATAAGGATTTGGATTTACGCGCTATGCGCTAGATACCAACATCGCGCCCAATCAATCTAACCCATGGTCAATCAAACCGATAAATATCCATCGCTAGGCTATAATGGTCAAAACGTTCATGCACCACGCTCACGCGCTGCCCTGCACCTGCGGCAAAAAACAGGGGTAGTAGGTGCTCGGGTGAAGGGTGATTGTACGCTGCTAACGGATGCGCTTGCCAGTCAAGCGCGCGCGGCATATCGTGGCGCAACTGCTCAACCAACCACTGACGAAACGCCCACGCATTCGGGTCAATCTTGACGGTATTGCCAAAACGCACTTGGCGCAAATTGTGCGTCACACTGCCCGAACCAATCAGCAAAACTTGTTCAGCACGCAGCGGCGCAAACAACGCGCCCAGCTGATAGCACGCATAGCTATCAAAATGCCGTGGCAATGCCAACGTGACAATCGGCACATCCGCCTGCGGATACAAATGCACCAGCGGAGACCACACCCCATGGTCATACGCGCGTAGCCGATTCAGTGACACCGCCACTTGCCGCGCCTGTAGCTGCTCAGCCAGCGCGTGCGCCGCCTCAGGGCAACCGTGGGCAGGATAATCAATAGCCGCCAACGCTTGCCCAAAACCGCTAAAATCATGCCATGTGGGCGGTAGTGGATTGGCGTTAAGCTCCAACTGGCTGCTCTGCCAATGCGCTGATAGCATGATAATCAGCTGTGGGGTAGGCAAGTTTTGCCCGATTTTTGCCAACGCTTGGGTGGTGGCGTTGCGCTCAATGGCAAGGCTTGGCGCACCGTGCGACACAAACAACGCAGGCAGCGTTGCCAACGGCTGGCTGGGCTCAGGCAGCACATCGGTCAGCGACAGCTTGGGCGCGGTTGATGGCATAAAATCGGGTGAATAATCGGTGGATAACGTTGGCATAGGCAAATAGATAACAACACCTCAGACGGCTAAATTTTCTTTAGTGAATAATAAAAATTGAATGATAAAAAATTAAAGTTAAATTAAAAATAATCACCGCGATGATACGGGTGGTTGTGCAAAATCGTCATCGCGCGGTACAGCTGCTCCATGACCAACACGCGCACCAACGCATGGGGCAAGGTCAAATTCGACAGCGACCAACACGCCTGCGCCTGTGTCAATACGTTTTTGGACAAGCCGTCTGCACCGCCAATGACAAATGCCAAATCCTCACCGTCTTGCATGGCAGTTTGCACGCGCTCAGCAAGCTGCTCGGTGCTCCAGTTTTTGCCGCGCACATCAAGGCAAATCAAACGCTCACGCGCGCTGTGATGGGCTTGCAAAATCAAGCTGCCTTCGGTGTTGGCGTATTTTTCGATTTCTGCCGCCGATGGCTGTTTGCTGCGTTTTGCAGCAGCGATTTCGACCAGTTCGGTTGGCAACATCGGCTGAATGCGCTTGTGATAATCAGCAAACCCTGTCTGTACCCACGCAGGCATTTTTTGCCCCACAGCGATGATTTTGGCTTTCATAAGATCCCAGTTCGGTTAAACATCAGCGGCATAAAAAATTTGTCACAATGCCACCAACCGCAATTTGCTACAATACGTTAAATTTTATCACGAGTTAAGCCCACCATGCGCCGATTGACCGATTTGTTGCCCTCCACTAAACATAAAACCACAACCAAGCCAACCTCTGAGGCGGTGGACAACCGTGCGCACTGCCCATTTCATCAAAACGTCGGGCGCAAACACCGCCAACCCACCCACACGGACACGCACGCCACCGCCAAAAACAAACAGCACACCGACCACCCACGCCACCAACACAAGCGCTCCCGTCATCCCATCCTCAAAACCGTCTTGGGCTTAGCGGCGTTTGGCATCGGTGCCAGTGTGGCAACCACCGCTGCCGTGGTGGGCGGTACGGTAGCAGGAGTCAAGTACGTCAAACACCAAATGCACCGCCGCCGCGCCCCATTGCGCGATTTTCGTGGGCTTGAGGCCACCAACCTGTATCGCGGACGGGTACACCGTGACGCGCAGACGTTTACCTTGACCACCACAAGCAAAACCTATGCCATCGATGACCCAATGGCGGTGATTGACCGCCTAGCCCAACAGCAGGGCATCCGCACAGCGTTTTATGACTTTGATGCCTGTGTGTTGGCGCGTGTCAGCCGTAAGGGCAAATACGGCTATTTGGGACATTTGGACTATGAATTGACCGTGGTGGGATTACCCGAGGGCGATATCCAACTGGTGCGCTAAGCCGCTGTTTGACCAAACCGCTGTCTATCCAAACTTTTGTTAAATCTAAACAACAAGCTAATCAAGCCCAATAACCCATAAATAACCCATACAACAAAAGCGCCTATCGTACGCGCTTTTGTTGGTTGTTGTCAGACAATCTAACCTGTGGTCATGACCGCATAGCCACGGCTCATAGCCGCTAGCATACAGCCGCATTAGGCGATTTGTGGAGCTGTGCCAGCGTTGATGACCGCTTCATCCACCTGCACAGTTTTGCCAGCAGGCAATGACGGTAACTCATACATCGTCTCAAGCAACGCATTTTCAACGATTGAACGCAAGCCACGCGCCCCTGTTTTGCGCTTAAGCGCTTGTTTGGCAATCGCCACCAACGCATCTTGGCTAAATTCTAGCTTAGCATCTTCCATGGCAAACAGGTATTCATACTGCTTGGTTAGGGCGTTTTTGGGCTCGGTCAAAATCTGAATCAACGCCGCTTCATCCAACTCTTCTAGGGTTGCCAAGACAGGCAAACGACCGATTAGCTCGGGAATCAAGCCAAATTTGATTAAGTCTTCTGGCTCAACTTGGCGCAATAATTCGCCAACTTTTTGCCCACTGTCTTTGGCTTTGACATCCGCATTAAAGCCGATACCTGTTTTTTCGGTACGCTGCTGAATGACGTTGTCTAAGCCTGCAAACGCGCCACCACAGATCACCAAAATATTGCTGGTATCCACTTGAATCATTTCTTGATTTGGGTGTTTGCGTCCGCCCTGTGGGGGAATGTTGGCAACCGTGCCTTCGATGAGTTTTAGCAAGGCTTGTTGTACGCCTTCGCCCGAGACATCACGGGTTATCGATGGGTTTTCACTTTTACGGGTGATTTTATCAATTTCATCAATATAAATAATGCCCGTTTGGGTGCGCTCAACGTCATAATCCGCGGCTTGGAGCAGTTTTTGGACGATGTTTTCGACATCCTCGCCCACATAGCCTGCTTCGGTCAAGGTGGTGGCATCTGCCATGGCAAATGGCACATCAAGTAGCCGCGCTAGGGTCTGCGCCAATAGGGTCTTGCCCGAACCTGTCGGGCCTATCAGCAAGATGTTACTTTTTGCCAGCTCAACCATGGCATCATCGCGGCCTGTTTGGCTGCTATCTTGCGTGCGCAGCTGCTCGGCAACCTTGAGGCGTTTGTAGTGGTTGTAGACCGCCACCGCCAGCGTTTTTTTGGCTTTGTCTTGTCCGATGACATAGTCATCAAGGTGGGCGCGGATTTCTTTGGGCGTGGGCAGCTTGCGTGTGAGCCATTCATCGTGGCTTGCGCGGTCGTCGCTACCTGCCTGTGCACTGGCATCGCCAATCAAGTCTTGGCACAGCTCAATACATTCATTACAGATATTGGCATCTTGCCCTGCAATCAGCTTATTTACTTCGTCTTTGGATTTGCCGCAAAACGAACACAGCGGCGTGATATCTTTTTTTGCCATTGACCTAAACCTTTTACCTAAGATAATGTGCTTGATCTATCAGCCAGTCTGCTTAGGCGTTGTCGCCACTGGCGGTGCTGGGGCGTTTTTCGAGCACTTCATCCACCAAGCCATAGGCTTTGGCTTCTTGCGCATCCAGCCAGTAATCGCGCTCCATATCAAGGGCGATTTTTTCAAGTGGCTGTCCTGTGCGCTCGGCTAGAATTTTGTTAAGACGCGCGCGGATTTTGAGAATTTCACGTGCGTTGATTTCGATATCGCTGGCTTGACCCTGTGCGCCGCCTGATGGTTGGTGAATCATCACGCGCGAGTTGGCAAGGGCATAGCGTTTGCCCTTAGCACCTGCAGCCAGTAGGAATGAGCCCATACTGTACGCGCCACCCAGACAGATGGTGGATACATCAGGCTGGATGAAGTTCATGGTGTCATACATGGCCATGCCTGCGCTGACCGAGCCGCCGGGTGAGTTGATGTATAAGCTGATGTCTTTTTCGGGGTTTTCGGCCTCCAAAAACAGCAACTGCGCGACAATCAAGTTTGCCATGTGGTCTTCGACTTGACCTGTCAAAAACACCACACGCTCACGCAACAGGCGTGAATAAATGTCAAACGAACGCTCACCGCGTGATGACTGCTCAACCACCATCGGCACAAGGGCAGATTGCGGCTGGCTAAGGCCACGGGTGACGGTGTTTTGCACTTGCGCGGTGGCAAATGGTGAATCCAAAAATTGCTCTAACATAGACTATCCTTGCGCTGTTGCGTCATTTTTAACCATCGATGCATGCAAAGGCTAACGAGGTGTGCTGGATAAAAATAATAAAAAGCCCTTACACGGTTGGCTACTGTATAAGGGCAATTTGGCAAAAAAACAAGCCGTCAAGATGGGTTTAGCCAATCGTACCTAAATTGGCCAAACCGTACACAGGTTTATTGCTGCTGGGCGGCTGACAATAGGTTTTGGTAGCTGACTTCTTCGTCCGTGACGTTGGCTTGTGCCAAAATAAAGTCAATCAACTGGTCTTCTAGCACCACCGCCTCGATGTTGGCGCGTTCTTGCGCGTTGTTGGTGTAGTAGTCGATGACTTCATTGGGGTCTTCATAGCTTTGTGCCATCTCATCGATATAGGCGGTCACGCGCTCTGGGTCTACCTGCATGTTGTTGCCTTCCACAAGGCTTGTCACCATGATGCCAAGCTGCGCGGCACGGCGGGCTTGCTCTTCAAAAAGCTCATTGGGTAGCATGTCTTCGCCAAACATTTTGGGGTCTGCGCCAAATTGCTGGGCAAAACGCTGTACCATCATATCGCGCTGACGACCGATTTCTTGCTCCAACAACGCTTGGGGAACTTCGATGTCATTTTTTTCAAGCAAAGCGTCAAAGGTGGCTTCTTTGACTTGGTTGCGCGCGGCGGCTTTGATTTCGCGCTGCATGTTGTTGCGCACGTCTTCTTTAAGCTTGTCCAAACCGCCTTCGGTCACGCCAAATACGGCAAAAAACTCGTCATTAAGTTCTGGCAACTGTGGGGTTTGTACATGGGTGACATGGATGTCAAATTGCGCCGCTTTGCCTGCTAAGTGCTCGGCTTGGTAGTCTTCTGGGAAGGTCACATCGATGGTTTTGTCTTCGCCTGCGGTCATGCCAACGATGCCATCTTCAAAACCTGGAATCATGCGGCCGCTGCCCAACACCAAATCAACATCGGTCGCGCTGCCGCCCTCAAACGTTTCTCCGTCCACGCGGCCAACAAAGTTAATTTTAACTTGGTCGCCTTGCTCGGCTGCGCCGTCTTTTTCCACAAAGGTTTTGCGTTGTTCGCGCAAGTTTTCAATCATCGTGTCAATGTCAGCGTCGCTGATTTGGGCGTTTTGGCGCGTGACGTTGATTTCATTTAGACCTTGTACTTCTACGCGTGGGAAAATCTCAACGGTGGCTTGGTACACCAAAAAGTCGTTTTCTAGTTTAACATCGTCGATGTTGGGCATACCCACCGCGCGGATATTTTGCTCACGAATCGCATCAAACACGGTGTCGCGGATGACATCGTTGATGACTTCTTGCTGAATACCTGCACCGTATTGCGCGCGAATGTGCGATACAGGCACTTTCCCGGGACGAAAGCCGTCAATTTTGGCGGTTTTGGCGACTTGTTGAATACGCTGCTCAACCCGGCTTTGGATGGTGCTAACAGGCACTTTTACCGTCATTTGGGTGGTTAAATTGGTGGGATTGGTGGTGGTGACTTGTAAATCTGACATAACAATTTCCTATAAAAACAAGGGATAAAAACACATGGCAAATCTAATGCTTAAAAGCACCATGACCCATACCGCAGGCTTATTTTTTAAGCATAAACCTAGACGGCGTGGGCGTAAAAATTCGTTGGTCAGCGGTGGCATTTGGGCGTTATCAAGGCCTACCCAATGGGTATTTGCCAAAATCTAACCAAAAAGGGATATAGTATAAGCAAATCGTGGGCAAAGTGCAAAAAAGAATCAAGCAGCGTTAAACGCTATTTAACCTTGCTGGCTTTTGAGGCTTGATAATCGGTGTTGGGCGTTGTTGTAAGCTGGCTAAGCAGTTGCTGCAACGCCTGCGCGCGGTGGCTGACGCGGTTTTTAAACGCGCTGTCAAGCTCTGCGGCAGATTTGGCGTGTTCGGGCAACCAAAACAGCGGGTCATAGCCAAAACCACGCGCACCGCGCGGTGCAGGCAAAATCTGCCCGCGCCATAGCCCTTGTGCGATCATCGGCAACGGGTCATCAGCGTGGCGCACCAGTGCCAACACGCAGACGAATTGCGCGTGGATGGGTGCGTCATCACGGTATGCGCTTAGCTCGGCAAGCAATTTTTGGTTGTTGGCGCGATCTTTGTCGGCACGCACGCTGGCTTGTTGAAAATCAGGCATATCAGCGGCAAAACGCGCCGAATAAATACCAGGACGACCGCCCAATACATCGACACACAGCCCTGAGTCGTCGGCAAGCGCAGGCAAGCCGCTGAGCGCGCTGGCGTGCCGCGCCTTAATCAGCGCATTTTCAATAAAGCTTTTGCCATCTTCAATCGCGTCATCAATGCCCAAATCGGCTTGGGCGATGACTTCAATGTCAAGCCCTGCTTGGGCAAACATTTGGCGCAGCTCGGCCAACTTGCCTGCGTTGTTGCTGGCTAAAACCAGTTTGTTTTGTGGAAACGTGGGTAAGGTGTGTGTTGTCATGGAAATTTTCACAGATTTTTAAGCCAGTATCAATCAAGTACCGTATGCACGGCGGCGCGCGCCACTATCGTTCGCGCCCATGCGGCGTGGGTGGCAGGCTCAAGCATGGCGTTGTCTTGCTTAAACACCGCCTTGGCATTGTGTGCCAAAATCGCGCGTGCATCGGCAACGGCACGGGCTTGAACGGCAAATGCCTGCTGCACGGCGGTGATTTGGCTTGGGTGAATCACGGTTTTGCCCACCATGCCAAGCGCAACATCGTGCTCAAGTTCTTGCGTGAACAGCTCGGGCGTGTCAAGGTATTCAAACACAGGCGCGGTCAAATAAAAACCGTACGGCACAAAACAACCCACCAACTGGTCAATCAATGTGCCAAGCGGTGTGGCATAAATCGTGGCTTGGCGCGGCCGACGCAAGCGCAGGCACGCCAACAAATCATTACCGCCAATCCGCAATGCCAACACGCGCTCGGCAAACGCTTCGATAAACGCTTGCGCCAGTTCATGGTTGTGATGGGGGTTAAAAATCGGTGCGGTTTCTAGCGTTGGCATGACCAAAGGCGGCGTGGCATGGCCATCGGCGTGTTGCTGCCAAGCCAGCCGCCAATCGGCCAGGCTTAGCATATCGACTTTGGGCAACACAAATCCATCAATCAGCGCGATGCCTTGCCATGTTGCCATCTGTGCCAACATCGCGGCATGACGCGGACGGATAAACACCAAAGGACGGTCGCCTGCGGTTTTATCTAAGCCAGCGTTGTTTAAATGCCGATGGTTTGCCCCAGCGCTGGCCAAGTTAGCCGCGGCCTGCGCTTGCCACTCGCTAAGCAAACGCTGAACATTGGCCAGTGCGCTATCTACATCGCCTGCGCTGACCGCATCTTCCAAACAGATAATCAAGCTATTAACGGTGGGCAGTTTTTGGCGCGTGATGACCTGCCACAAATCGGCGCGTGTGGCAGGCATATACAGGCTTGCGCCCAGTCGGTAGGGGTTGATGGGAGGGTCGCCAAGCGGCAAAATGGCTTGATTGGGTAGGTTGATAAGCGTCATAGTCGTCGGTCAAACATGGAGGATAAAGGATGAATTGCGTTGGGCGATGAGGGTCACGGCTTGGTACGGCGCAATCTGTGCGTCGGTCACGATGGGCACGTTTTTTTGCTGGCACAAGAGCCGAATCAGCGCGACATCCTCGGCAGGTGCGTCAGGATGAATCAGCACGCAGGCAGGATCACGGCGCAACAAGGCACGCGTGGCCTCGGCAATGGTGGGCTTGATGCGATTGCGGTTGCTGATGCCAAAACGGGCAGCCAGCGCGTCAATCACCGTTTGTGCGCGCCAACGAGGGCTAGGGGTGGGTGTTATCGCTTTGCCCACCAAGCCATGCCGCTGTGCGTCAATCATCTCAACCAAGGCCAAACTTTGGTCATACGGCTGTAGCTTGCTATAGTACACCGCTTGATGAAAATCAGTGGCTTTGGCAGGATATAGCGTGCGTGAAATCAGCCCCGACACGGTGGCGTTGAGCAGACTGGCAGGCATCAACCAATCATCGTCACTGGCGGCAAGCCATGCCACGCCAGCAGGATCGGCAAGCGTTAGTAGCGGTAGCACGCCATGCCCGTGATGATAAATTTGTTCATAAGCCTTGGCAGGCAAGGCTGGCAACAAAGCTTGTAAACTGGTTTGTAATTCGGTAAAAATCGCGCCTTTGCCCGTCCAACCATCGACAAAAACCAACGCTGAATCTGGATGCGTGGCGACAATATGCGCCAACGCTGCACCATCAAGACCGCGCTCACGGATGATACTCACGCCATAATGCACGCTGGGTAAGGCGGTCGGGTGGTGTGTGTCGGCCAGCGCGCGTTGTAGCAACACCCCAACGGGCAGCCCAGCACGCACAAGGCTGACCAACACCAATGGCGCGTGTGGGGTCACCGTCTCCCCAAATTGCGCGTGCAAACTGGCGGCCAAATCGGCAATCGCTTGTGCCATGCGCTCACACCCGTTGGCCAATGCCGTGCGATACAGCCGCATGTGTTCGGCAGTTGGCGCGGATTCTAACGTCAGCATATCCGCGTAGTGACGCGCACCTGATTGAATCAGTGCCTCTTTTTGCGCAGGCGCGACATGGGTGACGCACTCGGCAGGCACGATATCAAGCAGCAAGCTGACATCGCTGGGCAAAAAGCTACCGCTAAACGGGGTAGTAGGCGCTGGCGAATAAAGTGGCAAATCCATAGAAGCAATTAAACGATGTTTTTAATAGTCGTCGTAATAATTTAGCGTTAATCGTTGTTTAGCATCAACTATCATCCATCACGCAGGCAACGCCGCGCTAGTGTAGCAGATTTTTGTCACATGTGGCGTAGCGTTTTTTGCCTGTGTACAAAAAACGCCCAAATCACTTGGGCGTTTTTGGCTGTCATAACATCAACCATATCACAAATCAAAACTTTGCACGACATTGACGTGTAAGCGTACATCGACATTCCCGCGTGTGGCGTTAGAATATGGGCAGACTGCATGCGCTTTTTCAATCAAGCGTTTGGCATCGTCCACGCTCAGGCCTTCAACCGTGATGCTGATATCAATATCCAAGCCAAACGCGCCTTCTGGGTTTTGCCCAATACCGACCGCCACGTTGGTGCTTGATTTGGTGGGCTTGAGTCCCAAAGATGGCGCGACGTGGTTTACCGCGCTGTCAAAACACGCCGCATAGCCCATGGCAAATAGCTGCTCAGGGTTAGTGCCGACTTTGCCGCTGTCGTTTTGAAAACCAACCAAGTCAAAACCGATTGAGCCATCATCAACTTGGGTGTGGCCGTCGCGTCCGCCTGTGGCGGTGGCAGAGGTTTTATAAAAAATTTTCATCAAATACTCCAGATGTTTTGGTTAAAAAATAAATAAAATTAATTAAACCTATCATTGTACCACTCGCGCCAGCAGTGCGCGCAAGGTGGCGATGTCCTCAGGCGTTGCCGCGATACACGCCGCCATCTGGGCAGGCACATCTTTGGCACGCGCTTGCAAGGCTTGCCCTGCTTCGGTCAAATAAATCAGCACCCGACGCTCATCGTTGGAATCACGCTGCCGTTCAATCAGCTGCTGATTTTGCAACCGCTTGAGCAGCGGCGTGAGCGTGCCGCTATCTAGCTGCAAACGTGCGCCGATGTCATTGACGCTAAGCGGAGCATCCTCCCACAACACCAACATCACCAAATATTGCGGATACGTCAGCCCAAGCGGTTGTAGCAGTGGGCGATAGCGGTTGGTGATGGCTTTTGACAGACTGTACAACGGAAAACACAGTTGGTTGGCAAGTTTAAGCTGTTCGTACATAACAAAATCGTATATTGGCTGCGGTGGATGACAAGATTATAGGACAAAATTAAATTTTATGCAATTTAATTTGAGAAAATATTTTTGCAGCCAAAATTTTTGTAGCCAAGATTTGATACAATCAATCAACCACGTCACATGGGCTCATGTCCGTGTGAACGTGTGTGCAAGCCATGCACCGATTTGTCCATGCAGCTGCCCACGCGCAGGCGTGCCGTACCAGTCAAGTAGCCGCAAAAAATCCACATCTGCCAAGCTGTCACCAAAACCAAAACACGGGCGCGTGCTGTCCAAATGCGTGGTTTGCAAAAACGCCACGGCATGGCGCTTGTGAACCGCCTTGGGCAAAATCGCCAAATTGTTGGCATTGTGGTGAATGTACCAATTTGCAGCAAAATCGGCGATACCAAGCAGCGTCGGCAAGCGTGTGGCAAGTGCTTGCAACGCCGCTGCGTCTTTTG
Source organism: Faucicola sp. SE7633 (assembly GCF_059264685.1). NCBI lineage: Bacteria > Pseudomonadati > Pseudomonadota > Gammaproteobacteria > Moraxellales > Moraxellaceae > Faucicola > Faucicola sp. SE7633. The sequence goes on from NZ_JCADBW010000004.1 coordinate 55,687, forward strand.
TCACATGTTTCACCGCGATATACACGCACAAATCATCATCGCCAAAACGTTCATAATGCGGTGTGACACGCAGCTGGCTAAAATCGGCTGTTTGCAGATATTCGCCAATCGCCGTCAGTGGACGTTGTAGCGGTTGTAAAACGCTTGCCAAATACGCTTGCCACGTTGGCTCAAACGTACCATCGGGCGCAACCACCACCGCGCCGTGGGTCAAAATGCGCCAACTGTTAAAGGGCAGCAGCACACGGGTGATTTCTGCGGTATCGCGTGCGGTCACGGGTATCAGCTCGCAGCTGTGATACAACCAGTTAAAAAACCGTGTCTGTTTGGCGGTCATCAGGCTCAAAGGCTGTCCGCGCTTATCCAGCGTTGCGACGGTCAGCGCGTCGTCGCCACGTTGGTCGGGTGATAGCTTGCGCAGGGTCTGAAACAGCGTGTCATCCAAGTCCATCAGCGCGTAGGGCTTGCTGATGGTATCGGGCGTTAAATGAAAACTGTGCATGGCATGTGGTATCAAGGTTGGGCTGGGCTGACGATGACCACGTTGTCTAGGCTGCGCCACAGTGTATCAACGCTATCAGGCGGTGTTTCAAGACACAACACAATCACGTGCCAATCGCTTGGGGTGACGTTATAGACAAAATTGGTCATGCCCAAGCCATAGTTATCGGCAAAGCTGAGCACGTGGTGAATATCGGTGGGTTGGGTCGGCGTGCTTACGGCAATCGGCGATCGCGTGAGCGCGCCAAATTTGACCGTTGTGTCTGCCAGCTGATGCGCCAAACGCTCTGCCAACAAAAACGGCAACCAAACAAATTCATTGCTACCCAACACCAACACGTTTTTGCCTTGCCAGTTGGCAAGATTGACTTTTTGGCTAAGATTCGCCCACAAGGTTGCCAACCCCGTTTGGCTATCGCGCGTGGGTGTACGCCCCCATTGACCTGTTGGCAAAATTGGCTGGCTGCCTGCTGCCGTGGTATCGACGCGCGGCATGGCAAGCGGTGGCGGATTGGGCGCGGCATTCCACCGCCAACTACCTGCCAGCAGGTGATGGCGAATCAGCGGCAAACCGTCCAAGCTGTCATTGGGCGTGGTGGTTGGTTGAGCAAGCGACCAATCCACCAAGGTTGCCAAATGCACGGCAGATAAATCGTGCATACCTGCTTGACGCAAGGCATGAACAACGTTCTGGCACGTTTGCCCCGTTGAAGCTTCATCATCGACGACGATTAAGGTCTTGGCGGCAAGCACCTCGGCTTGGCAGTCGGGGTCACGGCTTTGGTAAACCAAATGCCGACTGGCGTGGCTGTGGTCTTCGCTAAATGTGGCAAACAAGGGCGCGTCTTGGGCATGGCGGGTCGAATTGAGCAAAATTGCATCGGGATAACGCGCCTGCAACGCACTGTGCACCCCAGCTGCCAGCCCGACGGCGGTCTCTGCCATGCCAAATACCACGATTGGCGTGGGCAAGTCATCGGGGATTTGCGCCGCCAACGCCACAAAGGCACGGCGCATCTTGGCAGGCGCGACGGGAATATGCCGTCCCAAGACTTTAGAGACAAACAAAAACGCGCGTTTGGGGTTGATACGCTCGGCAAACCCCAACAAATCCGCCAACTGGTAATCGCTGGTTGTGGCATAAGTCAGCGTCAATGTGCCACGCGGTAAATGAACATTGGCATGTTGGATGGCGTTTGGGTGAGGCAAGGAGGCTAATGACATACGGATTTAATTTTTAATAACACTAAAAAACCTTAACAATCAAATCTGAACACTGGTCAAAAACGGACGCACGGCACAGGGCACAATATGCGCGGCAACATCGCTTAGAACAGGGCGCGGTATCAGCCCTGCAAAATAGAGCATTGCCAGCTGGGTTAAGTCCACACCGCTGTGCACCGTATAGCCAATGCCACCCGATGGGCGGCTGTTGATTTCTAGCACATGCTGTTGCCCGTTGCTGTCGGCACGGGTTTGCACGCTGACGATGCCGTCACAACCAAACGCGCCAATCACCCGTTTGACCAATGCCATGACCTCGGTATCATAGCCCACGTGTTGCACCGCGCCTTGTTTGTGCCGTGTCACCGCTGCCAGTACCGTGCCGCGCTCGCACACCACATCAATCGAATATTCACGCCCTGTCAAATACGGCATCAACAGCATGGCAAGTGGCTCACGTTGTAGCCGTGCGCTGTTGGCATACGCACGCACAAACTCGCCCACGTGGATTTTACGCGCATCGGTATCATACAGATGGGCAAAGCTGTCATAATCCGCCTGCCCCGTATCAAGCCGCCAAAAACCCTGTGCAAAAATCCCCGACACAGGCTTGACGCACAACGCCAAATGCCCGTGCTGTGCCAACAACGCCTCAAGCTCAGCCACATTGCTAAACCGCCACCCTGCCGCCACGGGAATATCATGCACGGCACAGACTTGCGCAAAGGCGAATTTATCATCCAGCGTTTGTAGCGTGGCCACATCGGTTGCGCCCGTCAGCAGCCGAATACCTGCCGCCGCAAAGGCATCACGCCGCGCCTCATAATCGCGGCTATTGCGCCCTGTTAGCAGCACCTGAACACCATGCGCACGCGCGTGCTTGAGCACAAACAAGGCGCGCTCACTGACAAGATGGCGGCCATCAGGCTCGCGGTAGGCGATATCCGCACAAGTCAAAATCTCAGGGCGATCATGGCGGTGTGAGGCAAGGATGGTCAAATCATAACGCGGTTTTAACGCTTGCAAACTTTGCAACATATCGCGCTGGCTGGACTGCCCCTCAGCAAGCCACACGGCGGTTTTGGCCGCACGGCTCGCCAAATCACGGTTGGCATACTGGTTGAAATCATGCGGTATATGAGACATCATGTTTTTAACATCTAGCCTGTATCACTCAATCTTCTCGCCATGGATGGCCAAATCCATGCCTTCATATTCGGCTTCATCATCAAGGCGCAGCCCAAGCGTTTTTTGCACCGCCTTGGCAATCAGCCAAGTCACCACACCGCAATACACCAACGTTGCCAGCACACCAGCCGCCTGTATCCATAGCCGATGCAAAAGCCCCGTTGCAAGCGGCTGTCCTGTGACCGCAGGGCTGACAAATACGGCCGTCAAAAGCGCACCCACGATACCGCCAATACCATGCAAACCAAATGCATCCAGCGTATCATCGATTTTGTGCCAACGCTTGAGATAATGCACCGAAAAATAACACGCCACGGTGGTCAAAATACCTATCCACAATGCACCGCCAACGCTGACAAACCCTGCCGCAGGCGTGATACCCACCAGCCCTGCCACCGCACCCGACGCACCGCCAAGCACCGAGGACTTAGCGCGCATCAGCTTTTCTAAGCCAAACCACGTCAGCGCACCAGCCGCCGCCGCTACCTGCGTGACCAACAGCGCGTTTGCCGCCAAACCGTTCGCCCCAAGGGCACTGCCTGCATTAAACCCAAACCAACCGACCCACAACAGCCCCGTGCCAACCATCGTCAAGGTCAGATTGGCAGGTGCCATAAACACCCGCCCATAGCCTTGCCGATGCCCCAGCACGCTTGCCAGCACCAGACCTGCCATGCCTGCATTGATATGCACCACCGTACCGCCTGCAAAGTCCATCGCGCCATCGCCCATCAGCCAGCCACCGCCCCACACCCAGTGGCACACAGGCGCGTACACCAGCAGCAGCCACAACGCGCTAAACACCATAAAGCTGCCAAACTTCATGCGTTCAGCCAACGACCCTGCCAAAATCGCCACCGCAATGATGGCAAATGTCATCTGAAAACCCACGTACAAGAGCGTTGGAATCGTCCCTGTGACATCCTGCACACCAATGCCTGCCAAAAACGCTTGATCCAATCCACCAATAAACGGATTGATAGCGCTATGACCAAATGCCAACGAATAACCAGCCACCACCCACACCACAGACACCACCGCCGCCGCCCCAAGGCTATGCGCCATCGTGCCCAAGATGTTTTTTTTGCGCACCATGCCAGCATAAAACAGCGCCAACCCTGGCACTGTCATCATCAGCACCAAGGCCGTTGATATCAGCACCCATGCCGTGTCCCCCGTATCAAGCTTTGCCATGTCCTCAGCGTGCGCCAACGGCGTGCCAACTGACCACGCCAGCATTGCCAACGTGCCGCCTGTTGTGTGCCGTGCCGTGGCTTTAGATACCATGTGATGACATGAACATCGCGTCTGCATCCGTGTTGCCGCTTGCAAGACGGCTGATAAACCGCTTGCTGGTTGATTACTGTACCACATCACCACCCCCTAAACTGTCCTTGAAAATTGATAAAACGGGGTAAACGTTGCTGGCTAAGTTTATTTGCCGATAGCGCTCCTTATAAATTAAATAGGCTCATCTTAATAAACTGATAAAACTAAATGGCTAAAACCCATAGGCTGATGACACCAGCCCGTGTTTTGGCATACCTGCGCCAAATGGGCTAACATCAAATCGCATTCGCGCCTGTCTCACCCGTGCGGATACGGATAACTTGCTCAAGGTTTGTGACAAAAATCTTACCATCACCGATTTTGCCCGTACTGGCAACGCGCATAATGGCTTCAATCGCCAGCTCGGCCAACTCATCTGTGACGGCAATTTCAAGCTTGATTTTGGGCAAAAAATCGACCACGTACTCTGCGCCGCGGTACAATTCAGTGTGCCCTTTTTGTCGCCCAAAGCCCTTGACTTCGGTCACCGTCACACCCTGCACGCCGATATCAGACAGTGCCTCACGGACATCGTCAAGCTTAAACGGTTTTAAAATCGCGGTAATTAGCTTCATGGCTTGTTCCTAACTAGACCCGATTGGCTGTTTGTCCAAATAATCCAAACAATCCTTGGGCAATGTGTGGCTGATTGGCGGATTTAAACAACAAGGTTGAGGTTTTGATGATATCTTAGTTTTTCCAAAAATGCTATGATAAGCGCAAACGCTGGCAGGATTTTGCTTGCGATTGCACACCGCTGACGATAAGGCACACGCAACCAATATCACGCCAAGCAATAACCACTATTTTGTTTTAAACATTCGCCCAAACCATCACGCCGTAGCAAACAACCATGTCAAATGCCACCAACCAGCCACCAACCGCCGCCCATCCCACCCAACCGACAGGCTTACAGGTCATCGTTGGGCTGGGCAAATCGGGCTTATCTGCACTCAACTACCTACACCAACGCGGCTATCCCGTTGCCGCCACCGACGGCGGCCAGCCAAGCAATGCCGCTGCCTTGCCGCATGATGTCATCACGCGCTTTGGTGGGCTTGATGGCGATTTGTTGGTACAGGCGGCGCGAATTATCATCAGCCCCGGTATTGACCCGTGGTTGCCCGTGTTTGATGCCGCGCGCGCCAAAGGTGTGCCCATCGTCAGCGACATTCAACTGTTTCAAGCCGAGTGCCAAGCGCGGCATATCCCGATGGTTGCCATCACAGGCTCAAATGGTAAAAGCACTGTCACCACATTGGTTGGGCAAATGGCGCAAGATGCTGGGCTTGCCGTCGGTGTGGGCGGTAATTTGGGCACGCCTGCGCTGGATTTGTTGGCACAACCGCTTGCTTTGGCCGTGCTTGAGCTGTCGAGTTTTCAGCTACAAACCGTGTGTGATTTGGGTGCGCAAGTGGCGACGATTCTAAACATCTCCCCTGACCACCTTGACCGCCACGGCGACATGCAGCACTACCAGCAAGCCAAGCAGCGCATTTTTGCTGGTGCGCGCACCGCTGTTGTCAATCGCGATGACCCTGCCAGTGTTGCCCTAACGCCCACCGATATCACCAGCATCAGCTTTGGCAGTGACTTGCCAAGCAGCACCACCAATTATGGCTTGGCACATGACGACAACGGCGAAATTTGGTTGGTACGTGGGCATCAGCGGCTGTTGCATGAGCGCGATTTACCCATCAAAGGGCAGCAAAACCTGCTCAATGCACTGGCGGCATTGGCATTGGGTGAGTTGGCAGGCTTGCCGCTAGGCAGTATGCTGACGACATTGCGCCAGTTTGCAGGGTTGCCGCACCGTTGCCAGTTTGTCGGACAGATGGCAGGGCTTAACTGTTATGATGATTCTAAAGGTACTAATATCGGCTCAACCATCGCCGCGATTGTTGGACTTGGCAAGGTCTATGCACCCAAAGGCAAAAAACTGGCGGTGATTTTGGGGGGGCAGGGCAAGGGGCAGGATTTTGCCACGCTTGCGCAGCCGTTGGCGGATTATGCCAGCGTGGTGTATTTGATTGGCGAGGCGGCGCGGCAAATCGGTGATGATTTGCAACGCGCAGGGCTAAACGTCATCACCGATAGCAGCCGCCCCGATGCGGCAGGCGTGCAGTTGGTGCACAGTGGCACACTGGCGCAAGCCGTTGCCGATGCAAACGTGCATGCTAAGCAGTTGGCTGAGCTTGGCGTGTTGCTGCTGTCGCCTGCCTGTGCAAGTTTTGACCAGTTTAGCGGCTATAGTGATCGTGGTCAGCAGTTTGTCGCGCTGGTTTCGGCATAATTGTGGCATAGGTTTAGTGAAAAAATTTCAAAAAGCAGTTGGGTTGGCGGGTATAAGATGTTGGATGTAGGTTTGGGCGAGGGCATCAACGCGGTGCGTGATAAGGCAGCACGGCGGTGGTTGCCGTCGCTGGGTGGGCTTTTGACCACGACGGTGGCAACCATCATGGTAATGAGCTTGTTGATGGTGGCATCGGCATCGATCCCGTTTGCCCACAACAAGCACTTGGGCGATTTTTACTTTTTTTACCACCAACTGATGTATATGGGCATTGGGCTTATCCTGGGTTTAGGTGCGTATTATATGCCGCTGCGCCAGATGTTTCGGCTTGGTTTTATCATGTCGGTGTTGGGGCTGTGTTTATTGGCGATTATTTACACGCTGCTGTTTGGCTCGGTGATTAATGGTAGTCGGCGTTGGATTGAGCTTGGTGGGGTCAATTTTCAGCCAGCTGAGCTGGCTAAGCTTGCGATGATTATGTTCACTGCCGATTATTTGGTGCGCCGTTCTGATGAGCTGCGCAATGAGTGGCGCGGCTTTGTGCGTTTGACGCTGATTGCGGCGTTTTTGGCGTTGTTTATCATTTTGCAGCCCGATTTTGGTTCGGTGGTGATTATTGCAGGTTGTACGGCGGCGATGACGTTTGTTGGCGGTTTGCCGATTCGGCAGTTTTTTATCATCATGGGCGCGATGTTGGTGGCGTGTGTGATTGGTATTGCCAGTGAGGGCTATCGGCTCAAGCGCGCCATGTCATTTATGGATCCGTTTGATGATTTGGCGGATTCGGATTATCAGCTTGGGCGCAGTATTGTGGCGTTTGCGCGCGGTGAGTGGTTTGGCGTGGGCTATGGCAACAGTGTACAAAAGTTGTCGCATCTGCCTGAGGCGCATACTGACTTTTTGTTGGCAATCACGGGTGAGGAGCTTGGGTTTGTTGGGGTAGCATTTTTACTTAGCCTTGAGATTTTGCTGATTGCCCTGGTGATGACGGTCAGCTACCAAGCGCTCAAGCGGCGGCAAAGTCGGCTTAGCTACTTTGCGTTTGGCGTGGGGGTGCTGTTTTTTGGGCAGATGTTCGTCAATGCAGGCATGACGATGGGGCTGCTACCCACCAAGGGCTTGACCATGCCGTTTTTTAGTTATGGTGGGTCATCAATGGTGGTGAATTTGATTATCGTGGGTATGCTGCTGCGAATTATCAAAGACAGCCCAAATATTGAGCGTTCACAATGCCGCTATTATTAAATAGTATTTTAAATAAAAATCAAAATAAATCTGCCAATGGTGGACAAGCCAAGGTCTGTTTGCCCACCAACGCGCGGCTATCCCACTGTGCCACCGCCTGCGCCAACATACGCTCGGGAGTGTCGCACACGACGGGTGTTTGTTGCAGCAATTTTAACGCCAACGCCAATAATTTATCGGCAGGGTAGGCGCTGATGGGTTCAGCCAGTGTTTGCTTAGACAGTTTTTGCCCATCGGCATTGACCACCAGCGGCAAATGATAATACGCGCGCACCAACGGCAAATGAAGATAGTCAGCAATCGCTAGCTGCGCCAATGTCAAAGGCAAAATATCCAAGCCGCGTACGATTTGATTCACACCTTGCAGCGCGTCGTCCACCACCACCGCCAGCATGTAATTCATCATGCCTACCTGCGCGGCATTTGGCGCACGGCGGCGTACCACGATGTCACCGTGTTCGCGTTGCGGATTGCCGACAATCACGCCTTGCAAATGGTCATAAAACACCATCGTTTGGTCAGGCAAAATCAGCCGTACCGCATGCTGGCGCGAATGCCCTGCGTGTAGGCAGCAGCGTGGATAACGCGCCTTGGACAGGCCATGCGCGTGCTGATACGCGTGAATCGACTTGCGGCTACAGTCACAACCATAGCTTAGACGCTTAAGCGCACCATCTAACAGCGCGTGATAAGTCTCAACATGCGCGGACTGATAGCGCACCTCGCCATCCCAGTGCAGCCCCAACCGCGCCAAATCACGCAAAATTTGCGCACTGTCCATGGGGCGACAGCGGTCGGTATCCAAATCCTCAATGCGCACCAGCCAGCGCCCACCTGCTTGTTTTGCCGCGCAATAACTGGCAACCGCGGTCAGCAGCGAGCCTAGATGCAGTGCGCCTGTCGGCGATGGCGCAAAACGCCCAATCACAGGCGTTTTGGTATCAGATGCAGCAGGGGTTGCCCGTGTTGGCTTAGGCATGTCCCCAAGCTTGTTTTTCTTTGATTTCAGACAATGTTTTGCAATCGATGCATTGGGTAGCTGTCGGACGCGCTTCTAATCGGCGCAAGCCAATTTCCACCCCACAGGTTTGGCAAAAACCATAGTCACCGCCATCGATTTCTACCAATGATTTATCAATTTTACGAATCAACTTGCGCTCACGGTCGCGCGTGCGCAATGCCAAAGCAAACTCTTCTTCTTGCGTGGCGCGGTCATTGATATCAGGCATGGCGGTTGATTCATCTTGAATATAGCTTTTGGTTGATTCTGCCTCAGCCATCAAGCTGTCTTTCCATGCCAACAAAATTTGGCGAAAATGCGCCAGCTGCGCGTCGTTCATGTACTCTTCGCCATCTTGGGCTTGATACGGTTTAAAATTGATATTGTACTCGTTGTTTGGCTTGGTCATACCGCATTCCTTAATCCACGCGCCCCGCACAATCCACCTCACGACGGGGCAAATGATGATTTAAACAGATAATCTAAAAAAGTCGCCTCAATATGGCGGTTATCATAAGAATTTTCAATCAAAAAACAGCTTTTATCTGTGCAAAAACTGCGCCAATGGCACATCGCCAGCGCCATTTTGAGGGCAAAAATATACCAAAAAAATCGCCGCGCTATAGCCTAAAGTCGATAAATGACAGCTTGATGACAAATGCCGCGCCAAACTGACCAACGCGTTAAGCTAACCGATAGGCACTTTTTTTACCCCCGTTGCCAACGTGCCTGTATTAAACAATTGAATCCAACGATACTGCGGCGCGGTGATTTGTACGGCATACTCATGGGCAAAAGGCGTAAACTGTACACTGGTTGCAGGGCAGCTATACACAGGGATATCATGCGCCATCACTTGCTGCGTTTGATGAACATGCCCAACAAAAATCGCCCGAAGACGTGGCGCAAATGGCGCAACAACCTGCCAAAACTGGTCGGCATTGTGCACGCCTTGGCGGTCAATCCACGGCGTACCCACCGCAAGCATCGGGTGATGGGCAAACAACACGCACGGGCGCGTACTTTGGCGCAGCGTATCGGTGAGCCACGCCAGTGTGGCATCATCCACCCAGCCTGCTGTCTGGCCTGCCATGGATGTATCAATAAACAACAAATCCCAATACGCGCTTTGTACCAGCCGCCGCGACAACAGCCGCTTATCTGCCGCAATCGGCACACGCCGCCATTGCTCAAACGGCAAATGCGTATCAAGCTCCAGCGTCACATCGTGGTTGCCTGCGATCGCTGCCCACGGTAGCCCAAGCGCATCAAACTGCGCAAACAGCGCGTCAAAATTTGCCGTGCTGGGTTCTTGCCACAAATCCCCCGTTGCCAGCAGCGCGTCATAGCCCATCTGCGCTATCCTTGCCAACACCGCCGCCAAGTGTCTTGCAGGATACACGCCTGCAAACACCGCATCGGGGTTGGTCAATAAATGCAAATCGCTGATTTGGGCAAGGCTTAGCCAGTCCGCCGCGTGTTGGGGCAAGACAGTGTTGGCAGACTCATTGGCAAGGTTAAAATTTGGCATCGTTACCCCATCAACCCAGATGCTGGCAATGGGCGCACAGGCCCGACAACTCAATCACACGCGTCTTGATGGCAAAATCTGCTTGGGCGGCCACCTCACGCAGCAGCGCATCTATCGGCACATTCATAGAAGCTTCGCTAAACTCTTGCACCGCACCGCATTGCTGACAAATCAAAAACGCCGCTGTGTGCTCACCATCAGGCTGGCAACAAGCAAAAAATGCTTTGGTTGAGCTAAGCTGATGAATCAGACCATGCGCCAACAAAAAATCCAAACTGCGGTAGATGGTCGGCGGTGCAATTTGTTTATCGGCAACCGTCTGCAACTGCGCCAACAAATCATACGCACCAATGGGCGCACGTGTTTGTAAAATCAGCCGATACACCTGCTCACGCAGCGGCGTAAAGCGCACACCTGCTTGCTGGCAGACCACGCATGCTTGCGCCACCCGGGCATCAATTTGGGCAGCTGACAACGGCGCGGTGCAGCGTTTGGCACAAGTGGTTGGTGTACAGGCTGCTTGGTGCGTGGTGACGGGCAAAACTGGGCTAGGCATCCGTGATATCAGCCAAACTCGTTAAAATCAAAAAATCCATACCAAAACTTGCGTGATCGTCGCTCGTACCAAAACCCAAGGTGAGGACCAAATAATCACCCGTATCACGCAAAAATACTTGACTAAATCGCCTATCATAGCCCAAAATCTGCTCAAATTCATTATTTTACACCAGACTGTCCTGATTAAATCTCACCAAATTCAACAGTAACCCAATCAGACGGTAGTAGACGCGTTGCGCCAATGATGACCCAACCTGCCAAACTTAGCCCTGCCATCAACATTGCCGCCGTGCTGCGCGCGCAACTGTGGACACTGTTGGCGCTCACCGCGCTGGGAGCATTGGCGGATATGGCGTTGGCACATACCCTAACAGACACACAAACGCGCAACTTGCCACCCACAGCCACCGCCCAAACGTGGCGGTATGCCAAAAACTTGCTGGCAGGCGGCGGCGTGGCGTGGCTTGGGCAGTGGATTTTTGCCAAAATCGCATGGCGGCACACAGGCGCGCGCTTGCGCAAACAAATCGTCCATCGGCTGTATTTGGCGCAAATGGTCAAGTGGTTGGTCACGCTGTTGGGGTTTGCCGTTGTGTTTAGTCAGTTGCGCCCGTTGGCAGCGTTATGGGTGCTGGTAGGATTTATTGTGCTACAAATCAATTATTTGCGCTTAAGCCATACCAAGGTTTTGCCGCGCTGATGGTTTGGCCTATGACAAGGTTTAAGCCCACAGTTTGTATTAAACCCACACAACCCATCAACTCCACCGTAACCCAAGCTGCCACAGGCAAAAAAAACGCAAATATCCGTCATTTAAGGCTTTACAAAAAGCTAACAGTTAGCTAATATAGGGCGAATTTTAGATATACGGTTTATACAAATTTGCGGTTGCGGTGACGCTTCTTGACAGACCAAGCCGATGACGTCACGACACAAGCCGTAAAGCAGCTGATTTTGATGGGCGTATTTGGTCCTATCGATTGTGTGCAATAATCGCTTTAGCACTTTTTGCTTAAACCTGCAACTTTAGGGTTAGGGCAGTTGATAAACGCGCTAAATGCGTTTGATAAAACTTAGCGTGAACCATCCCCAACTATTACACCCCGTTTTGGTGTCGCGTGGGCGACGGTCGGCGTATGCACAAGCGTTTTTGCTAGTTAAAAATTTAGCCCTGTTGGGTGTTGGGGCAGTTGCCCACAAGATTTGGTCGCATTGGTTTTGGTATAAGAAGTTTACACTATGGCAGCAAGCGAACACGAGCTCACCAGCAACGAATATATCCAGCACCATTTAACCAACTGGACGTTTGGGCATCACCCAACAGAAGGTTGGATGGTGGCGCATACCCAGCAGCAAGCCGCTGAAATGGGCTTTAATGCGATTCACTTGGATTCAATGCTGTGGTCGATTGGGCTTGGCGTGTTGTTTTGTGGGCTGTTTTATACCGTTGCCAAACGTGCCACCGCGGGTGTGCCCGGTAAGTTACAAGCCTTTGTCGAGATGATTGTTGAATTTGTCGATAGCAACGTACGCGACGCGTACCACGGCAAATCAAAATTGGTCGCACCTTTGGCATTGACAATTTTTGTGTGGATTTTCTTGATGAACCTGATGGACTTGATACCCATCGACTTCATCCCTGTACTGGCACAAAAAATTGGTGCTGCTATGGGACACGACCCACACCACGTTTATATGAAAATTGTGCCAAGTACTGACCCGAACGTAACATTGGGTATGTCATTTTCGGTCTTGGCACTGATCATTTATTTTGCAATTAAGGAAAAAGGTGTCGGCGGTTTTATCGGCGATTTGACCTTGCACCCATTTAGTGCCAGCAACCCAATTGCCAAGGCGTTGCTGATTCCTGTGAACTTTATCCTAGAGTTTGTTACCTTGCTGGCTAAGCCAATTTCATTGGGTTTGCGTCTGTTTGGTAACATGTATGCTGGGGAATTGATTTTTGTGTTGATTGCGCTGATGCCGTTTTGGATTCAGTGGGCGTTATCAGTACCTTGGGCGATTTTCCATATCTTAGTTATTACCTTGCAAGCGTTCGTGTTCATGATGCTAACCATTGTCTATCTTAGCCTTGCATCACAAACTGAACATTAATTTTCATCGTCATTGTAATTGAGGATCTTTCCATGAATCCAGAAGTAGCTAGTATGACCGTTCTTGCCGTCGCTTTGTTGATCGGTTTGGGTGCATTGAGCACAGGTATTGGTTTTGCGATTTTGGGCGGTAAGTTTTTGGAGAGCGTAGCGCGTCAGCCTGAGCTTGGTTCACAGCTACAAACCCGTATGTTCATCGTGGCAGGTCTTTTGGACGCCGTGCCGATGATCGGTGTGGGTATTGCGATGTTGCTATTGTTTGCTAACCCGATCCGCTAAGAAGTTAATGTATCAAAGGCATCGGTAGGCAGATGCCATAGCAACGCTTACCGATACCAACTAATTAACTTCGTTTTTGTGGAGGAAGGGTGACGTGAATATCAATGCAACTTTAATCGGTCAAGCGATTGCGTTTGCTTTGTTCGTCATGTTTTGCATGAAGTTCGTGTGGCCGCCATTGGCAAATGCCATTGCCGAACGTCAGCGCAAAATCGAAGAAGGCTTGAGCGCCGCTGAGCGTGCTAAGGCAGATTTGGCATCAGCAGGGCAAACCGCAGAGCAAGAAATTGCCGCCGCCAAAGCCAAAGCGGCACAACTGATTGACCAAGCCAATCGCAGCGCCAATCAAATGCTTGAAGACGCGCGTGTACAAGCTGCCGCTGAAGGTGAGCGTATTCGCCAACAAGCCCGTGATGCGGTTGATCAAGAAATCAACAAAGCGCGTGAAGGCTTGCGTGCACAAGTGGCAGAGCTTGCCGTGTTGGGCGCACAAAAGATTTTGCAGCAGCAGGTTGATCCTGCCGCACATGCTAAAATGTTAGACGAACTGGCCGCTCAGCTATAATTTAGCCATAGCCAAAATATGAAGTTATTAAGCTGAGCCAAGCCGTATCCACCCATCAAGCCATCTTGAGTAGGGTTGAAAACTTAAACGCTGGTTTAAAAACCGACAATGTATGAAAGCCTTAGACGATATATGAGAGCCTTAGATGCACGGTAACGCTATGTCCTATGGGCAGTTACCACTGTCTGTGGGTTGCAGTCGGTCTTGGCGGTTGTATCGCAGTAGTCGGCTCACTTTTGGGTGAGAAGGGTTGTCAAAACCAGCGCTTAAAACACAATACAGTTTCACCTTTAACGTTTCGTATTGCCCAAACTTGCGCCAGCAAGGGATGATAAGCCGTTGTGTAGCGGTGTATGACGGGTAAGCCAGCAGTGAGGATATCATGGCAGATGCATCTACGTTAGCCAGACCCTATGCCAAAGCGGCGTTTGACTATGCCAAAGAGCAGCACGTTGTGGCAGATTGGCACAACTATTTGGCAGCGCTGCGCGCGATTGTATCGGATGCAGCGATGGCTGAGGTGATTCATGACCCAACGACAGAGGCAGCGGCAAAAGTTGGCTTGTTAAGCGATTTATATCGTCAAATCGCTGGGCGCAATGACAATGTGTTTCAAGCATTGGATGCCGCGTTGGGCGGAGAAACACCGTCTACGGCTGCAGCTCAGCCTGCGACTGCTGACGTGACGTTTTCACAAGCGTTTAGCAATTTTTTGCAGCAGCTGGCTGAACATGAGCGTTTGAGCTTATTGCCAAACATTGCCGAACGCTTTGATGAGCTAAAAGCCGATGATGCCAAAGAAGTTCATGCGTATGTGACGTCTGCGTATCCGCTGACCGCTGAACAACAAGCGCTGCTTGAGTCACGCTTACGCCGTAATGCAGGGCAAGTGGTGCTCCATGTGTCGGTAGATCCTGCGCTGATTGGCGGTGTGGTGATTAAAATCGGTGATAAAGTCGTCGATGATTCGGTACGCGGCAAACTCCAGCAGCTTAAACTTCAGCTAACTGCTTAAGCGACTGATTGTCAAACAATGGCCAATCACTGCCAAGCTAAGCAATAACGATGCAACGACCGACTACCTAACGATATTGGTGCGTTTATAAGTACAATTTAAGGAAACAGTGCAATGCAACAATTGAATCCAGCGGAAATCAGTAATCTGATTAAGCAGCGTATTCAAGACCTAAACGCAGGTGCGACCGCCAAAAATGAAGGCACCATTGTCAAGGTGTCTGATGGTATCGTACAGATTCATGGGCTTGAAGATGCCATGTATGGTGAGATGATTGAGTTTGAAGGCGGTGTCTATGGCATGGCATTGAACCTTGAACAAGACTCAGTCGGCGCGGTGGTACTGGGTGAATACCTTGATCTACAAGAAGGTCAAAAAGCCTACTGCACAGGGCGTATTTTGGAAGTCCCCGTTGGTCCTGAATTGCTAGGCCGTGTGGTAGATGCCTTGGGTAATCCCATTGACGGCAAAGGCCCTATTGATGCCAAGCTTACCGATAAAGTTGAAAAAATTGCCCCCGGTGTCATTGATCGCCAATCGGTTGATGAGCCTGTGATGACAGGTTATAAAGCGGTTGATACCATGATTCCGATTGGACGTGGGCAGCGTGAGCTTATCATTGGTGACCGCCAAACGGGTAAAACTGCTTTGGCAATCGATGCTATCATTGCGCAAAAATCGTCAGGTATCAAATGTATCTATGTGGCAATTGGGCAAAAACGCTCAACCATCGCCAACGTGGTACGTAAGCTTGAGCAAACAGGCGCGATGGCATACACCACCGTTGTGGTTGCGTCGGCATCAGAGCCTGCCGCGTTGCAGTACATTGCACCGTATTCTGGTTGTACAATGGGTGAATACTTTCGCGATCGTGGTCAAGATGCCTTGATTGTGTATGATGATTTGTCAAAACAAGCGGTAGCATATCGTCAAATCTCCTTGCTATTGCGTCGTCCACCAGGACGTGAAGCTTACCCAGGGGACGTGTTTTACCTACACTCACGCTTACTAGAGCGCGCCTCACGCGTGAACGCTGATTATGTTGAACGCTTTACCCATGGTGAAGTTAAAGGCAAAACGGGTTCATTGACCGCCTTGCCAATCATCGAAACCCAAGCAGGTGACGTGTCGGCATTCGTACCAACCAACGTGATTTCGATCACCGATGGTCAGATTTTCTTGGAATCAAGCCTGTTTAACTCAGGTATTCGCCCAGCCGTGAACGCAGGTATCTCGGTTTCGCGTGTTGGCGGTGCGGCGCAAACCAAAATCATCAAAAAATTGTCAGGTGGTATCCGTACCGCATTGGCGCAATACCGTGAATTGGCAGCGTTTGCCCAGTTTGCATCAGACCTAGATGATGCCACCCGCAAACAGCTTGATCATGGTCAGCGTGTCACTGAATTGATGAAACAAGCGCAATACGCGCCTATGTCAATCGCTGAGCAAGCAGCGGTGATTTTTGCCTCAAACGAAGGCTATTTAGCCGATGTGCCGGTTGAGAAAATCGGTGCGTTTGAAGCAGGCTTGTTACGCTATTTGCGCGACAACCATGGCGATTTTATGGCAGAAATCGACCAAACTGCCAATTACAATGATGATATCGCCAATCAGTTCAGACAAGCGATTGAATCTTACAAACAAAACCACGCGTTTTGATAATTTAACAACACCACCAATGGGTTGCAGGCAGACAAAACTGGCTGTAACCCACAAAGCTAGTTAAACTACCGTTTTTAAATTTGAACGGGCTAACTACCAGCGATTGGGCGATATGGACAACCTATGGCAAGTTTAAAAGAAATTCGGGCAAAAGTTGCCAGTATCAAAAGCACGCAAAAAATCACCCGCGCCATGCAGATGGTGGCGGCAAGTAAGATGCGCCGTGCACAAGAGCGTATGGAGTTGGGTCGTCCATATAGCGACAATATGCGCCGTGTGGTTGCTCACTTGGTGAAAGCGTCACCAGAATACAAACACCCGTATTTGGTGCCACGCGCTACACGTCGAGTCGGCTATATCGTGGTGACCTCTGACCGTGGTTTGGCAGGCGGTCTCAATATCAATTTGTTCAAAAACCTGATGCAACACGTCAAGCAACAAAACAGCCAATCGATTGAAACGCGTTTTGTGGTATTGGGGCAAAAAGGTGTGAGCTTTTTTAAAACCTTTGGTGGCACGGTCAGCGCGGCACTAACAGGCTATGGCGATAATCCCGACTTTAATGCGCTAAACGCACCCCTACAAGCACTGCTTGAGGATTATAACCAAGGCGAAATTGATGAGATTTATTTGGTGTACAATCAGTTCATCAACGCCATGACCCAGCGCCCGCTGGTGCAGCAGCTAGTGCCGATTGCTGAAGAGGCGTTCAAAGATGATGATTTGCAAAGCCGCAGCTACAGTTGGGATTATATTTATGAGCCCAACCCACAAGAGCTGCTTGATACCTTGATGCAGCGCTATGTAGAGGCCATCGTTTATCAAGGCGTGGTTGAAAATATTGCCTCAGAGCAATCAGCGCGTATGGTGGCGATGAAAGCCGCGACTGACAACGCAGGCAACTTGATTAAAGACTTACAGCTGGTTTATAACAAGCTTCGCCAAGCCGCCATTACACGTGAGATTTCTGAAATTGTCAGCGGTGCGGCAGCGGTATCTTAATCACCAAGCTTAACTGGTGGATTAAATAGTTAAATAGACTGAATTTAAAAATACTGGGAGAGACCAATGAGTCAAGGTCGTATTATACAGATTATCGGTGCGGTGATTGACGTAGAATTTGACCGTCATGACGTGCCAAAGGTGTATGACGCGCTCAAAGTCGATAACTCGGAAACCACACTTGAGGTGCAGCAGCAATTGGGTGATGGCGTTGTGCGTACGATTGCCATGGGTTCTACCGAAGGTCTAAAACGCAATATGAGCGTGACCAACACAGGTGCGCCAATTTCAGTGCCTGTTGGTCAAGGCACGTTGGGACGCATCATGGACGTGTTGGGTCGCCCGATTGATGAGGCTGGCCCTGTTGAGCACAATGAGCTGTGGTCGATTCACCGTGAAGCGCCAAGCTACGACGAACAAGCCAATAGCACCGAATTGCTAGAAACGGGTATCAAAGTTATTGACTTGCTGTGCCCATTTGCTAAAGGTGGTAAAGTTGGCTTGTTTGGCGGTGCAGGTGTTGGTAAAACCGTCAATATGATGGAGCTGATTAACAACATCGCTAAAGCACACTCTGGTTTGTCAGTGTTTGCAGGGGTGGGTGAGCGTACACGTGAAGGTAATGACTTCTACCATGAGATGAAAGACTCAAACGTCTTGGACAAAGTTGCCATGGTGTACGGTCAGATGAACGAGCCACCTGGAAACCGTTTGCGCGTTGCCTTGACTGGCTTGACCATGGCGGAATATTTCCGTGATGAAAAAGATGAAAATGGCAAAGGCCGTGACGTGTTGTTGTTCATCGACAACATTTACCGCTATACCTTGGCAGGTACAGAAGTATCGGCGTTGCTAGGCCGTATGCCGTCAGCGGTTGGTTATCAGCCTACCTTGGCAGAAGAGATGGGCGTATTGCAAGAGCGTATCACTTCAACGCAATCAGGCTCAATCACCTCAGTGCAAGCGGTTTATGTCCCTGCCGATGACTTGACTGACCCATCACCTGCCACAACGTTTGCGCACTTGGATGCGACCGTGGTTTTGAGCCGTGATATCGCTTCACAAGGTATTTATCCAGCGGTTGATCCGCTAGACTCAACCTCTCGTCAGCTTGACCCACAAGTCATCGGTGAAGAGCATTACAACGTCGCGCGTGGTGTGCAGGTGGTCTTGCAACGCTTTAAAGAGCTAAAAGACATCATCGCTATCTTGGGCATGGACGAGCTGTCTGAAGAAGACAAATTGGTTGTGTACCGCGCGCGTAAAATCCAGCGTTTCTTGTCACAGCCCTTCCACGTTGCCGAAGTCTTTACGGGTGCACCTGGTAAGTACGTGCCAATTCGCGAGACTATCCAAAGCTTTAAAGCCATCTTAAATGGCGACTACGATGACTTCCCTGAGCAGGCTTTCTACATGAAAGGCGGTATTGATGAAGTCGTGGCAGCGGCTGAGAAGCTGCGCGGTTAATGGGTTGTCAAAACTAGATGGCGTTTTTACGGGGCGGTTTTTTAGCGTGTTTTATTAGGCTGTCGTATTAACGCCAATCAATGAGGAGAGAAGATGGCAACCTTACAATGTCATGTCGTGAGTGCCAAAGAGACGATTTACTCAGGCGACATCAATATGTTGGTCGCGGCAGGTGTCGAGGGTGAGGTAGGTATCCTACCGGGGCATATTCCATTTATCACCTTGCTTAAACCTGGCACCCTGCAGCTAACTGCCGCCAATGGTGAGCTTGAAACGGTGTACATCTCAGGCGGTGTGCTTGAGGTGCAGCCCAATGTGGTCACGGTGTTGGCAGATACAGCCATTCGCGCCAAAGACTTGGATGAAGCCAAAATCACCGAAGCGCGCCGCCAAGCGCAAGAGCTGTTGCAAAATCAAAAAGCCAATGTGGACACCACGGCCGCGTTGGCAGAGTCGATTGCTCAGCTACAGACCTTGCAAAAAATTCGTAATCGCGCCTAAGGGTGATGTTGATATCACGTGTTTAGCAAGACGGTAGTCCATGACTGGGCTGCCGTTTTTTTATGCCACGTGAGTCCACCGCATCGTGGGTGGTTGGGTGCTCACGAAAGCTGCAGACAATGGCAGTGTTTGGTTACGTTTTGCTACTAGTCAAAGGCTGAGTTTTTGGTTACATTAAACGCTATTAGCTTACGAATAGTTGATTGTAGTTTACACGTTAAAGCGTAACGATAACAACGAACAACCTTAAAGCCTGTGTCTTGATCGTACAGCCGACTGGGAAAAGTTGTAAGAATTTTTGGGAGATTTAATATGGTAGAAGAAGAATCTATACCACGTGTGTTAATTGTTGAAGATGATGAGCGTTTGGCGACTTTAACGCAGGATTATTTGCGCAAAAATGGCTTGGATGTCGCGATTGAAACCGACGGCAATCGCGCCATCCGCCGTATTGTCAGCGAGCAGCCTGATATGGTCGTGCTGGATGTCATGTTGCCCGGTAGCGATGGTTTGACCGTATGCCGCGAGGTGCGCTCACAATTTCATAACCCGATTTTGATGCTAACGGCACGTACCGATGACATGGATCAGGTGCTTGGGCTTGAGATGGGTGCGGATGATTATGTGGCAAAACCTGTGCAACCACGCGTGTTGTTGGCACGAATTCGCGCGTTGTTGCGCCGTTCTGAGACCACGCCAAGTGATGAAGTGCCACAACGCCTAGAGTTTGGCGATTTGATCATCGATAACGGTGGCCGCTCAGTGACGCTAAATGATGAGCTGGTTGATTTTACCAGTGCAGAGTATGATTTGTTGTGGCTGCTGGCGTCGAATGCAGGCCGTATTTTGTCGCGTGAGGATATTTTTGAGCGCCTGCGCGGTATCGAGTACGATGGGCAAGACCGTTCGATTGACGTGCGTATCTCACGCATTCGTCCAAAAATCGGTGATGATCCTGAAAACCCCAAACGCATCAAGACCGTGCGCAGCAAAGGCTATTTGTTTGTTAAAGAAAACTGATGCAATCACTTTGGGTTGTTTTAGCCTGTTGTTGGATACCCGCCACGTTGCGGGTATTTTTATCCTCCATTGCCGTAAACCTGCGCCTTTAGGCAGTGGATATAAGGCAACACGGGAACTAAGATTACACACGAATTTTGTCTAGCGTGGTGTATTTTACTACAAAACTTGTTAAAATAAGCTCATGAAAACCCTCAAGCTACGCATACGAGATAAACACACAGACCAACTAAATCGCCTAAGCGGTTCGGTCAATTTCGTGTGGAACTATGTCAATGACTTGAGCCTGCAATACCTCAAACGCACAGGCAAATTCCTATCTGCCTATGATTTAAACGAATACACCAAAGGCAGCGGCGAACACCTAAACCTACACAGCCAAACCATCCAAGCCATCAACGAAACCCACGCCAAATCGCGTCGCCAATTTAAAAAAGCCAAACTAAATTGGCGCACCAACAACCCCAAGGCTAAGCGCAAATCACTGGGTTGGCTACCCTTTAAACACAGTGCCATCAAACACCTAGCCACCAGACAAACAGGCAAAAAAGGCTTAAAAACCACCTTACAGCTTAGCCTAGCCAAAGGGCAAAAACTTATCCTTGACCTATGGGACAGCTACAACCTAAGCCTATACCAAATTAACACCTGTGAAATCGTACAAGACAGCCGTAACCGATGGTATGCTTGTATCACCGTCAAAGACTACCCCAAACAACCATGTGGGGCAGGTAGCGTCGGCATTGATTTAGGCTTAAAAGACAGTGCTACCGCCTCAAATGGCGACAAGCTACAAATCAAGCAAACGCTCAAATACGCCAAAGCGTTAGCCACCGCCCAACGTGCCAATAACAAACAGCGTATCAAGGCAATCCATGCCAAAATCAAAAACACACGCCAAGACCTGATACATAAATTCACCACCCGATTAGTCAAAGACAATGCCCTAATCGTGGTCGGTGATGTTAAAACTACTCAATTTAACAGTAAACAAGGCAAACTAGCCAAGTCGGTTTACGATGCAGGTTGGTTTGAACTGAAACGACAACTGACCTACAAATGCGAGCACGCAGGTTGCCGTTTTGAAATCGTAAATGAACGATACACTACCTGAGGACGGCACTAGCGAAGCACCGCTTCGCCCGTCCGCAAGACAAGGGCTATGCCCGCCGTGACTTGCTCGTGCTGCGGCGATATGTCCAGTAGTCCGAAAGGTAGAGCAGGTTTGCGAATAAGAGATGAGAACGGATAAGCAAAGCACTGCTTTGCCCGTTCGCAAGACAAGAGCTATGCTCGCAGTAGACTTGTGCACGGTGTGGCACACGGCATGATAGAGATATCAATGCCAGTCGGAACATTCTTGCGGTCGGGCTTGACCGTCTGGGAGCAGGAATCCCCGACCGATAGGGAGGGGAGGAAGTCAATGCCAATAAAATTTGTGTTGGTAATCGCCAATTTTTGGGTGATAATAACCCGATTTAACCAGTGGCTTGCTGGTATTTTGGCCAAATTTTTTATGCATTAGCCAGGTATTCGTATCAGTATCAGGGCGCGTTGTCACGTTATGTCGTTATTGTCTTCACTCAATCAGTCCATTTTTTTGCGCATTTATGCAGGTTTGCTGCTGGTGTGCTTATTGGTGGTGCTATTTGCGCAGCTACTGATTAATGTGATCAATGGCGAGCGTGTGCAAAATTACCGTGAGAACATGGCAACGGCGGCGATGTATTTGGTGGATGCAGGCTTGGCACACCAGCCAACGTCAAATGGTAAGGTGCAGTGGTTGGCGGATGCCAGTGCGCTGCTAGATACGCCGATTGTGATTGAGCCTGCCGATCAAATTGATTTTACGTCCACCGAAACGCGGCGATTGCAAAAACAACAAGCGGTGGTGCGCTTTAACCGCCAACAAAACGTAGCCCAGTTGTATTACCAAATCAGCACCACGGATAAAGCAAGGCACGTCACGCCTGCCATCATTCATGTGCAAGTCAATAAGTTAGCAGAGCAGCAAATCAAAGGCGTTGCCGTGTTATTGCTTGATGATTTGTCATTTTATCCGACATTGGCAGACAAGCAGCGCCGCCTTGATGAATTGCAGCGGTTTTTCCCCTTTCGTTTGACGTTAAATTCGATGGAGCAGCTCAAGCTTGATGCTGAACAAAAGGCGCGGCTGTACCGTAAAGACATTGTGATTATGTTCCGTGATAACACCAGCGTTGAGCATTCGGCGTTGCGTGTGCTTGCGCCCACAGAATTGCCCGATGTGGTGGTTGATATGGGGCCGATTGCGCTGTTTAATTGGTTTCCGCTCAATCTGATTATCAGCATTATTTTGGTCAGTATGTTTTTGATTAGCTTGGGGGTGTACGCGCTGATTTTTCCGCTTGAGCGTAAATTGCAGCTGATTCAGGCAGGTATCACCAAGGTGCGCGAGGGCAAGCTTGACACCCAAGTCAAGGTGCTTGGTGAGGATGAAGTCGCGCATTTGGCATCGACGTTTAACAGCATGACCCAGCACATTCGGCGCTTGATTGAGTCACAACGCGAGCTGACGCGCGCGGTATCGCATGAACTGCGCACGCCTGTGGCGCGGATTCGGTTTGCCGTTGATATGCTAGCGGATACGGATGATGAGGAGTCGCGCATGATGCAGCGTGACTACATCGACCAAGATATTGAGGCGCTAAACGGCTTGATTGATGAGATTTTGACGTATGCCAAGCTTGAGGAAGGCTCACCGAAGATGAATTGGGAGTCCATCAAGCTGGCTGAATTGGTGGCACAAATTGTGCGTGAAACCAACGCCTTGGGCAAGCCTGTCGAGGTGGTGATGGGTGATATCGACCAAAAGGCAGTGGCGGTGGCAGACCGACGCTATTTGCACCGCGTGTTGCAAAATTTGGCAGGCAATGCCACACGCTATGCGGAGAGCAAAATCATCGTCAGCGCAGGCGTGACAAAAACCGAGGCTTTTATCAGTGTTGAGGACGATGGGCAAGGCATCCCCGAAAAAGACCGCGAGAAGGTCTTTATTCCGTTTGCGCGGCTAGATGACAGCCGCACGCGCGCCTCAGGCGGATATGGCTTGGGCTTGTCGATTGTGTCGCGCATCGCGTTTTGGTTCAATGGCAAAATGTCGGTGGATGCAAGCCCAACCCTTGGCGGTGCGCGCTTTATCATGACATGGCCCATCAAGCCGTTATCGGGCAGTATTGCGGCGGATGAATTGACCCAAAAAGGCGCAGAAGAAAAATACGCGCAGCAAAGCGGTTCATAAGGTGAGCTTCACACCATTCAAACACTAAGGCAGGCAATCATGCGTTATGTATTTATAGGCTTATTGTTGGCAAATGTGGCAATGTTTGGCTATTATAGTTTTTTGCATCAACCGCGCATGAAGACAGCCGTCAGCCCACCAACGCCTTTAATCCATCCTGTGAGCGCGACCAATGCCAGCGCTGAGCTACCGCCTTTGATTGGTAAAAGCTAATCGGTAAAAACGATGATGAAAAATCATTGACAAAACGCTAGCAAGCCAATCAAGCAGCTGCCTCAACAATGGGTATCACCACACGCACCAACAAACCACGATTGGGTAAACTGGCGTCGGTTTGGTTGCGCGCTATCACCACACCGTTGTGCAAGTGTGCAATACGGCTGACAATGGCTAAGCCCAGGCCGCTACCTTGTGTGGTACGCGCCGTTTCGCCGCGCTCAAACGGCTGCATGATGCGCTCAAGCTGGTCTTCTGCCACGCCATCGCCCTCATCACTGATCGCAATCAGCAAATAGCGTGCGCTGCTGCCCAGTTCGGCAAGCTTGTCAGCTGGCACATCATCAAGCAAATCGGCAGCGGCAATCAGCTTGACCGCGACATGAATCGGCGGCTTGCCATAGCGGTTGGCATTATTGACCAAATTGACAATCAGCCGCTTGATGGACAATGGACGCAGCAGCAGTTCGGGCAAATCCGCGTCAATCTCGATAACAAACGGCAACGGCGCAAACTGTACGGCAATTTCTTTGACAATGGCATGGACATCGGTGAGGCGCACCGCCTCATCAGAGCCGTCTTTCATAAATGAAATAAACTGCTCCAAAATTGCGTCCATGTCCTCAATGTCATACACCAAGCCTTCTTTTAAAAACTCATCGGGCAACAGCTCAGCGGTCAAGCGCATCCGCGTCAATGGCGTGCGCAAATCGTGGGAAATGCCTGCCAACATCAGGTTGCGCTCATTTTGGGTTTGGCGCAAGGTGTGAAACAGCCGATTAAACGCGACATTGACTTGCCGAATTTCGCTTGAGCCGTGCCGCGTCGGCAAGTCACGCGCCTGCCCCAGTTGAATGTAATCGGTGGCGACTTTTTGCAAACGCTTGAGCGGACGATTGAGCTGCCGCACCAAAAACAAAATCGTCAATAGTGTGATCAGCGGAATGCCCAGCACAAAAATGCCAATCGTCAGCGGACTGTATTGCGCATAAAAACGCACAGGCTCTTGTAGCCAAAACTCTGGGTGAGCGCTGTCTTGCACATACAGCATGGGCACAGGCTTGAACTTAAAATACACCACGGCAGGGCGACCCAATGAGTCTTGCACCTGTTGGGCCATCGTTTCGGTAAAAAAACCGACCAAACGCTTATTGGTGACATCCGGAAAATCCTGCGCATCGGTGATGATATCAATATAAGCATTGGCAAGCAGCCACTGGCGCACAGCAGGCTGCTTGCCCCAGTCGCGCTCGGCTTTGTCGATAAGTTGCAGCTGATTGGCGATGTTCGCCGCGTGATTGCGTAATTCGGGCAAATACAGACTGCGCCAAAAAAACCACAATGACAAACTGACACTGAGGGTCACCATCAGCATCACCAGCAATGTGGTTTGCCAAGTGTGGCTATAACCGCGAAAGCCGTATTGCCCACGACGAGATAAAGCATTGGGTTGGCGCGTCATGATGGTGCTTGACTAGGCTCAATAAAGATCAAATTTGCCATTCAACAAAATTTTGCAGCAGTTGCAAGCCTGCCGTGTGGCTTTTTTCGGGATGAAATTGGGTGGCAAACAAATTGTCTTTGAGGATACTGGCGCAAAACTCATGCCCATACTGACAACGCGCGGCAACCAGTGCGTCATCTTGTGGCACGCAATAATAGCTGTGGACATAATAAAAATACGTGTTGGGCGCAATACCGCGCCAAATCGGGTGGCTACTATCCATGCCGTAGGTGGTGTTCCAACCCATGTGCGGTACTTTGATGGTATCGCGCGCGCCCCCCGTCGGCACAAACTGGCGCACATCGCCTGCCAAAATACCCAAACCCGCCACGCCGCCGTTTTCTGCTGAATGTTCAAACAACGCCTGCATACCGACGCAAATCGCCATCACAGGCTTATTAAACACCGCGTGGCGCACCGCGTCACCAACCCCCGTGGCGTGCATTTCTGCCATGCAATCCTTCATCGCGCCCACCCCCGGAAACACGATTTTATCACTGCGCGCAATCACTGCCGCGTCACGGGTGATTTCAACATCCGCCCCGACGCGCGTCAAGGCTTTGGCAACCGAATGCAAATTGCCCATGCCATAATCCAGCAGTGCGATTTTTGTCATTGTTTAGCCTCATGCGTTAAAAAATCAAAAAAATATTAAAAAAATAGTGCAAAATTTACACGATTTTTGCCCAAAAACTTTTGAAAATGGCTAAACTTGCCATTATATCGTATCTGGTTTAGATTGATAGGGCTGGCAAGCGAAAAATGCGCGCGACACCCATCAACCGCGATTTTTAAGCAAGCAAATGACACACAAGGACACAAAATGGCAGAAAAAAATTATTACGATATCTTGGGCGTGGACAAAAAAGCCAGTGAAGCGGACATCAAAAAAGCCTACCGCAAGCTGGTGCGCCAATACCACCCCGATGTCAGCGACGATCCCAACGCCGATGCCAAAATGGGCGAAATCAACAACGCCTATGAAACACTCAAAGACGCAGAAAAACGCCAACAATATGACATGATGCTAGAAAACCCCTTTGCTGGCGCAGGCTTTGGGCAGGGCGGATTTGGCAATGGCTTTGGGCGTGGCGGCATGGGTGGACAAGCGCCCAACATGTCGGCTGAAGATATTGATGAGATTTTGCGCCAGTTTGGTGGCGGCATGGGCGGTGGTGCGCGTGCAGGTGGGGCAGGCTTTGGGCAAGCAGGCGGCGGCTTTCGTTTTGATGATTTATTCTCAGGCTTTGGCGGTGGCGGCATGAGCGGCGCAGGCTTTGGCGGTCAGACCAACACCAAAGGCGACGACCAGCATGCCGAGCTATCGGTAGATTTGCGCGCAAGTTACCATGGCGATACCCAAAAAATCACCTTGAACTTGCCCGTACAAACCGCGCAAGGGCGTGAGTACCAAAGCAAAACCATTGAAGTCAAAATTCCCAAAGGCATTGCCGAAGGGCAGCAAATTCGCCTTGCCAAACAAGGTCTGCCAAGTGCCTATGGCGCAGAGGCAGGCGATTTGTATTTAAAAATCAAATTCACCCATGCTGACAATATCCGCGTTGAAGGCAAAGACGTGTTCCAAACCGTCGATATTGCACCGTGGGAAGCTGCGTTGGGTGGGGTGATTACCGTGGTTACCCCTGCGGGCAAAGTCAGCGTCAATGTGCCAAAAAACAGCCGTTCGGGCAGCAATTTGCGTCTAAAAGGCAAGGGCATTCCTGCCAAAGTTGCAGGCGATTTGTTTTTGACCTTAAACATTGTGCTACCGCCAACCGATACCGACGAACAAAAAGCCGCATGGCAAACGCTAAAAGCTCAGTTTGCGGACTTTGTGCCAACACGCTAATGGCAGGGGCGTAAGCACCGTGGCAACAATAGACAACAACGGGCAACGACAGACAACAACGCAGAACCATGCTAAAAAAATACATGAATAAGGCAAAATAACCATGACAGACCAATACGACTACCCAGACGATTTACGCTTTACCCTTGAGCAGCTTGGCGCGGCAACGCCGTATGGCAGTGATTGGGTGTTGGCATTGCTTGATGAAGCGGTCATCACGCCGTTTGATGCCAGTGCGCCCGTGCGCGCCGATAACGCGTTGCGCTTTGGTAGCTTGCAGCTGACACGCGTGCGCCGTGCCGCGCGTTTGCGGCGTGACTTTGATGCCAGTCCGCAGGCGATAGGCTTAATTTTAACCTTGCTGGATGAATTAAACGCCCTGCGCCAGTACAAACGCCAAACATTGGGTGAGCAATTTAGCGCGCAGGTGGTGACGTTTAGCGTGGCTGACGACGACCACTAAACCCAAAGGCGTTTTGCCAAAAAATAGACCATAAAAAGCGCACGTCTTGGCAAAAACGTGCGTTTTTTTGTCGGGGATAGGGTGTTGCCGATTTAGAAGCCAGCATTGACTTGTGTCCACAGCGGTGCGTTGTTAGACGCAAGGTTGGCAGGGTTGTCAGCGGATACGGGTTGTAGGGGTTGTGTGGTAGGGTTAGCCGAGGGTATCCAATGACGAAGCGCGTTGATTTCGGCTTGTTGAGTTTCAATCGTGCGGTCAGCAAATTGGCGGATTTTGTCATCCTTGCCGTATTTAAGCTCAATTTGGGCCATTGCCATCGCGCCTTTGTGATGCGGTATGAGGGTTTGGCGAAACGCCTCGTCAGGGTCGTCAATCGCACTGGCAGACAGCATTTGCTGATACATCTGTTTAAGGCTTTCGGTATAACTCGGCTCTTTAGCCAGTGTGGCAGGGGTGGCGGTGGGTTTACCTGTGCTGGCGTTGTATTTAAGCCAGTTTTGTAGCCAGCGGATTTCATTGCTTTGTGCAATCAAAGAATCTTCTGCCAGTTTGCGCAGCTGTTCATCGCGCCCGTATTTAAGCTCGATTTGTGCCAGTTGCAGCGCGGCGTTGTGGTGGGCAAGCATGGATTGGACAAACGCCACGTCGGCATTGTCGGTTTGCATACCTTGGCTCATCGCATCTAGCATGGCGTTGGTTGCGGCGATGATTTCGGCGCGGTGTCCCATCGGTGCAATCACGGTCACGGTTTGGCTATCGGGCGCATCGCCGACGCTGACATGAACAGGGATTGCCACCGCGTTAGAAATACTGGTGACCATCGTCAAGGTATCGGGCTTGGCACTGTCGATGACGGGCAAGTTGGCGATATCGCTTAAGTTTTGCAAAGTCACCATCTCAGGCGGTGCTGATTTGGTCACCGCGACACCTGCGCTTTTATTGACTCCATCTGCCACCACATTGGCAGCCGATTGGGCAGATTGTGGGGCTTGCCCACAGCCGACCAACCACACACAGCCCAGCACCACACCGCCCAATAATGCACAGCATAGTACGGTGCGCGCATGTGGGCGCAGGGTTAGGATAAAACCACCGCGTTGGCGCGACGTGGTTGGCAGGCTCGATATCACCGTCGATCGTGGCATAGCTACATCATATCCAGTTTGCGCGTTGGGGCTGTTGTCTGCAAGCGGCCAAGATACTGGGGTGTTTTGCCGCAAAAGACCGTCTGGCAACATGTGTCAGCGACGCGCCAAAGGTTTGATTTTGTTATGATGTTAGTATAAGTCAGGTTTGTGCGCCTCGCCATAGCGATTGTGTGACTAGTTTTGCGCAATTCTACACCATTTGCCGTTTACATCGACGTTTGTTTGGTAATAAATTATGAATCCAAACTGACATCAGAGGTCATCAGCGCGCCCAAACCTGCGTGCTCAAAGGCAGCGCGATACGCGGCAACTTTTTTATCAAGGCTGAGCGGATACGCGCGCGACGATGACGGCAGCCGCCAGATGCCCAATTTGCGCCCAAACAAGTCAATCGTGATATGCTGATTGGTTTTAAGCGGTTTAAGCGGTTTGGCAGTTGGGTCAAAATCGGGTGAAGTGGGATCGGCGCGTTCGGCGTTGATGACATCAAACAATACCTCACACGCTTTACCGCCTGTCAGCAGTAGCCAGCGTACGTTGGGCAGATCTGCCAGTACGGCGCGTAAATCTACACGCTCGACCACAGTCAGATGCGCGTCTGACGCGTTGCCATGCTCGCGAATTGCCGTTTTGACGGTTGGGCATTCACCGATTTTTGCTGTTTTTAAAAACGCCTTAATTTTATCCGCGTCAAACCGCTTGTCCTGCCCTGCGCGAAAATACTCACCGTCGCCAAAAAACACCCGACCCATGATGCGCCACATGTCATTATAAAAATTGGGATAATGAAACGCCATGCCCCATTTGTCGGGTGTGGGTGGCAAAGTGCCCATCATCAAAACTTGGGTATCAAAAAAGGCAAACACACCAAACGGGTGTCGCTCAATGGGGTGAGTGGTAGGGGCGGGGGGTGGCGTGCTATTTTTCATGGTGTCGGGTTAAATCTTTTTATGCAATAAATACCAGCCCAACGCAGCGCTTAACACAATCGGAAGTGCGACCATCAGCGGTGGCGGTAGTGACGTACTGAGACTCACAAAGCCTGCCAAGTCCTGTAAGTAATTAAACATCAAACCAAACAGCAGTGCGACAACGATACGATAGCCCAAACTTTGGTTACGCAGTGAGCCAAACACAAACGAACACGCGACCAATACCAGCGACAACACGGCAAACGGTGATAACAGCTTTTGCCAAAAAGCAACTTCATGTGGCAGTGAGCGGCGTTGCTGGCTTTGCATGAGTGTGCGGTGTTGCCACAAGACCGACAGCGACATATCCTCAGGATTTTGGGTCAAAAGATAAATTGAACTTGGCGCAATCGGCAAACTCACAGGCATTTCACCCACCATGCGTTGTTGGCTGCTGCCATCGGCGGCAATGGTGAGCGTTTGCACCGCATACAAACGCCACGGCTGGCTGGCGCTATGCGTTGCTGCTGGGTTGGTGGCGGACGCGGTTGGCGCAGGTTGATACACACCGCGCTCGGCATGTAGCATTTGGCGTACCTCGCCTTGTTGGCTAAGCGTCCATTGGCGCACGTCGCGCACCTCGCCATCCACGTTGGCATAGCCAATCGCCAGTAGCGTATCGCCGTGTTTTTGCCAATAGCCATTGACACTGGTCGCGTCGGCAGTTTTGTGGTTACGCGCTTGGCGGGCAAGGTTGTTGGTCGTCGGTAGGACAAATTGACTCAGTGCCAGCGACAGCAAAACAAACACCAGCGCAGGCTGCATGACCCAGCCGATAATGCGCAAACGGCTTAGCCCTGCTGCCTGCATGACGGTCAATTCACTGTGATTTGCCAGCAGCCCAAGACCAATCACCGCCCCAATTAATACGCCAAACGGCATATAGCTTTGCAGCGCCTCGGGCGCGGAATACACGATATAGCGCAGCGCGTCTAGGTAGCTGTAGCTGGCATTGATTTTATCCAGTTGTGCCAAATAGTCAAACATCAACTTAAGCAGCAGTAGCCCAAGTACCGCCGCTATAATCGCCAACAAGGCATGGCGCTGCACATAACGCGCGATAATCATGCCGCCCCCTGACTGTCCAAACGATGAGTGCGCCGCGCTTGGCGACGCGCACGCAGACGGGTGGTAAGCGTGGCTTGCGCGTTCAGATACAGTGCGCCTGCCAACAATGCTGCCAGCAGCCAGACATAACCCCAGACCGATACGTTTTGTTTGCTGATGGCGGTTTTTAGCGAAATAATCGCAATCGCACAGCTGGCAAAAATCAGCACCGCAGGCAACAGCCGCAGCCAGCGCCCTTGCCGTGGACTGACCTGCGCCAATGGCATAGCCAGCAGCGCAGCCAGCAGCATCAACCACGGCAAGCTAGCACGGTAGCCCAATTCGGCTTGCGCAGCAGGCTCAGTGCGCACGCGCCACAGCTTGCCGACGGTTTGTGATTCGACGTTTTGCGGTGTGACTTTGTCGGTTGTTGGCTTTTGTAAGCTAATGCGATAGCGCGCAAAACTGGCTTGGTTGTAGCGCGCGCTATCGGCAGATAGCGTATAACGCTTGCCTGCGTACAAATCCAACATCGTCATCGGGTCATCCTCGCGCGTCGGCACTTGCAAGGCGCGTTCGGCGGTGATGATATCGGTGCGCCCATCGTCACGCGCATTGAGCAGATACAAGCCGCGTAGCTCGCGCTTATCACGATCAATAGCCTCGACGTACAGATGATAATCACCGCTACTGATAAAGGTCTGTGGGCGAATCAAATCCAGCGCACTTGCCAGCGATTGCTTATGCCATATCTGCTCACTGTGGCGTACGCCCCACGGTTTTGCCCACAGGCTGACACCCGCTTCAAGGACAAACAGCGCACCGACCAACGGCAACAGCAAGCCCAACACGCGCCCACGGCTGACACCACTGGCAAATAACACGCTCATCTCTTGGTCGGTATACATGCGCCCAAGCACCAGCATCAGCGCAACAAAAAACGCCAAGGGCAAAATCAGCTCGACAAACGTTGGTAAATTATAGCCAATGATGGCAAACAGCAGCCCAATGTTCAGTTTACCCTGCGCTGCCATCCCAAAGTAGCGAATCAGCCGTCCGCTTAACATCAACACCAGCAAAAAACCCAGCACCACCAACGTATTACTGGCAACCTGCTGGCTGATATAGCGCCGTAAAATCACGCCGCGCACCTTTTAATCACATTCATAGGATGTATCATGTTGTTGGTAAAAATTTGCTCGCATCGCGCTGCTGTTAGGCAGGCTATTTTCTACAGCCTGTCATTTTCTACAGCCTATCAAGAAAACGCTGCCAAAAACCGTATCATACCATGTTTTGCCATGCTAAAACGAACAGGTGTGACTGACTTAACATTGTCTTAGCATTGTTTGGGGGTGTTTTGAGTTTGTCTTCGGTAGCAGACGGGTGGTTTGTGTTCACAAGCCTCGACCAAACCACGGTTATTGTCTGGCGCGGTTGGTTAAATGCCAAAGTGTCCCCACATTGGCAATAAGCATAACATTGATTCAACCTTTAACATTTAACCACCACAAAGGACAAACCATGGCAGTTACTCCATTAACGTTTACCTTACAACAGCTTGCTACCACACCATCAAGCCAAGACACGCCACAGGCTGGCAACGTGGTGTTGATTGATGATAATCACCAGCCGTTGGCGGATTTGCCCAAAACATTGGCAACACGCGTCCAAACACTGATTGACAATACCGCGTTTGATGGCAAGCTTGCCAGTAGCATCGCAAGCTTTGAGCCCACTTCATTGGTGTTGGTTGGCGTGGGCAAGCGCGACAAACTCAGCGGCAATGCCATGCAAAAACTTGCCAAAACGGTCTATAGTAGCGTCAGCAAATACACCACCCATGTGCGCGTTTGGCTGGGTGATGGGCTAGATAGCGTGGCGTTTGGGCAGTTTGTTTTGGCATTGGCAAACGCCGCTTATCAGTTTACCGACTATTTGAGTAAGCCTGCCTCTAACGCTGATCATGCCAGCGAAAAAGACAGCGCGGCGGACACACCACGCTTAAGCCACGTTGAGCTGCTGCTCAAAACCGACACCATCGACGCTTACCAAACCGTGCTGGATTTTAATTTGGCTTTGCACCACGGGCAGAGCCTAGCACGTGACTTGGGCAATATGCCGCCCAATGACTGTAACCCTGCGTACTTTGTCCAGCAGGCGTACGCCCTTGCCAAGCAGCACCCCGATGTCCTGCAAGTCAAGGTGATTGGCGAGCGCGAGATGGCAAGTTTGGGCATGAACTGCTTTTTGGCGGTCAGCACAGGCTCAACGCAAGAGGGGCAGTTGGTGTTGCTGGAGTATCGCGGCGCACCCGATGAAGCGGCGGTTCATACCCCGTCAGACAGCTTTAGCCACGCGCCGATCGCTTTGGTGGGTAAGGGCATCACCTTTGACAGTGGCGGTATTTCAATCAAGCCGGGGCTTGGCATGGGTGAGATGAAGTTTGACATGAGCGGCGCAGGCAGTGTTTTGGGCACGATGGCAGCGCTTTGTCAGGCGCGTTTGCCCATTAATGTTGTTGGGGCGTTGGCGTGCGCTGAGAACATGCCATCGGGGCAGGCCACCCGCCCTGGGGATATCGTGCGCGCGATGGACGGCACAACCGTTGAAATTCTCAACACGGATGCCGAAGGGCGGTTGGTGCTGTGTGATAGCTTGTTGTATGTTCAGCGTTATCAGCCACGCGCCATCATTGATGTGGCGACATTAACGGGCGCGTGTATCGTCGCACTGGGACATATCCGCAGTGGCCTGTATAGCAACGATGAAGATGTGATTTTTGACCTTGAACAAGCCAGTCAAGATGCGCATGACCGCGTATGGCATATGCCGCTTGACGATGACTACCAAGAGCAGCTTAAGTCTAAATTTGCTGACGTGCAAAATATCGGCGGTGCGCCTGCAGGCTCTGTGACCGCAGCGTGTTTCTTGGCGCGATTCGTCGAAAACGTGCCTTGGGCGCACCTTGATGTGGCAGGCACGGCATGGCAAACGGGCAAAGAGGCTGCCAGCACCGGCCGCCCTGTGCCACTATTGATGCATTATCTTAGCCGTCAAGTTGGGCTGATACAAGCCCGCTGATTTATTGGATAATTTTTTGTAAAACCGCGCGTTTGTGGTCAAGCAGACGCGCGGTTTTGTCATTGGCTGTTGTAGGTGTGTGATGTTAGGCCAAGGATTAAACGCATAAGATACACCGAACACCCTGAGGTTGGTTTGTGTCTGGCATTAAATAAACACAACATTAAATAAAAAAATATTAAATAAACACCACCACCCTAACGCTAAGGCGCGTTAAAAAAGCCAACCTAAAATAAGAACCTTGCATATACGATACTTGCCACTGGCCTAGGTTTGCGGACAGTCTTTGAGCATTTGGCAAAAACCCCTTGCGCTGGCGAGAGGCAAAAATTAAGTTGATAAATCCGCTCAACCATTCCTAACAGTTTGTAGATGAATGCGTAAAAATTTGTTGAAATTGAGTAGCTATTTTCTGATGAAATATGCTAATTTGTCGCATAAATTCACGGCATACTGACGCAGAACAGGTGTTTGCCAAGCCGTATCGCCGTCGTCGGTTGGCGATGGGCAAAGATTTTAGGTGAAAACAAGGATTTAGGGTGTTATGAGAGGATTTGTGCAGGCGTATCAGCGTGTCGGTCTGGTGCCGCTGATTGTGATTGGGCTGGTGCTTGGGGGTATCATTGGCAGCCTTGCCAACCCAACCATGCTGGGTGTTTTACCCATGGGTGTGGCAAAATTTGTCAGCATGTTTGGCACGTTGTTTGTCGGTGCGCTCAAGGCCATCGCGCCATTGCTGGTATTCGTGCTGGTCATCGACTCCATTTGTCAGCACCAGTCAGGCACACGCGTCAATGTGCGCAGCACGTTGGTGCTGTATGTCGTAGGGACGTTCTTGGCGGCACTGACCGCGGTGCTGGCCAGTCGCTTATTTCCCACCACGCTGACCTTGGCGCAAGCCAGTATTGAGCACGCGCCGCCTGCTAACTTGGCAGAGGTTTTGACCACCTTGCTGGGCAATGCTGTCACCAATCCCATCAGCTCGATTGCTTCAGCAAACTACATCGGTGTGTTGGTGTGGGCGGTACTGCTTGGGCTGGCATTGCGCCGCGCCAATGCAGCCACCAAAACCGTGATGCATGACGCAGCACAAGCGGTATCGGAGGTGGTGCGCTGGGTGATTTGGTTTGCGCCGTTTGGTGTGTTGGGGCTTGTGACCCAAACCATTGCCGAAACAGGACTGGGCGCATTGGCAAGCTATGGGCGACTATTGGCTGTACTGGTTGGCAGTATGCTGTTTATCGCGTTGGTGGTCAATCCGCTGATTGTCTTTGTCAAAACGCGGCAAAATCCGTATCCGTTGGTTTTTACCTGTCTCAAAGAAAGTGCCATTACCGCATTTTTCACGCGCAGCTCGGCTGCCAATATTCCCGTTAATATGGCACTGGCGGAGCGACTAGGACTGCATAAAGATACCTATTCGGTCACTATTCCATTGGGTGCAAACATTAACATGGCAGGCGCGGCGATTACCATCAACGTCATGACCTTGGCGGCGGCACACACGATGGGCGTGCATGTGGATTTTGTATCCGCGTTGTTGTTGTCGATTTTGGCTACCTTGAGCGCGGCAGGTGCGTCGGGGGTGGCAGGTGGGTCGCTGCTGTTGATTCCACTTGCCTGTAGCTTCTTTAATATCCCCGATACCGTCGCCATGCAGGTGGTCGGCATTGGGTTTATCATCGGCGTGATCCAAGACTCGGTCGAAACCGCGCTCAACTCCTCAACAGACGTGTTATTTACCGCGGCAGCCGATCCCAAATATGCCTACCGTTATCGTACGTCGCATGACTAAATGCATGGCTAAACGTCAGACAAAAAAAAGGGCAACGCGTGCCCTTTTTTGTTTGCCTAACTATCAAACCACGCAATTAGCGGTTGATGCTGCGGTCTTCATTGACTTTTAGCTCGGCAGGAATGTCAATATTGACTTCATTTGCCATATAGCCGCTGTTTGTGGTTGATTTGGTGGTTTTTTTGCTGGTGTTCTTGGCGGTGTTTTTGGTCGCGCTGCGTTGTTGCGTGGTCTTGGCTTTGGGGGCGGTTTTTTTGCTTGCTGTGGTAGCAGCTTGCGCATTCATACCCAAACCAACCATGGCCAAAGCCAGCATAACCGCTGTTGAAAGTGCTTTCATATCGATTCCTTAAAATATTGAAACATCAAGTGTTTATGTGTTAAACCCGCGCCTATGGATAAAGATTGTTTCCGTCAGTTTGCGCGGCTTGATAAGCATAAGATAATAAAAAAAGGCATGATTAGCAATGCCTTTTTTATATATCTTATCTAGTGTCTTGACGTTTGATAACAGCCAGATATCGATAAGAAATTATCAACGCTGACTCACGTAAAGCTGCGATTATGGGTTTACGACCACGGGTACAGTTTGTACACCAACTGGTACGGTGGTTGTGGTGGTACGCTGAACTGTGTTTGGTGCAACCACACGGTCAGTTGTCACTTGACTGGCTGGTGCACGTTGTACCACTTGACGCACAGGCACGACAGCTGGCTGTACCGTCGTCACTTGTGGTTGTGGGGTTAGCGCAGGGGTGGTGGCGTATGGGCGTTGATCGCGGTTGGTGGTTTCATTAATCTTGATATCGGCAGGGATATTTGGATTAATTTCATTGGTCATTGGACGAGCGGCACGCGGTGCGGCGCGGCGAGTGGTTTTTTTAGCCACAGGTTTTTTGGCAGTAGAGCGTGCTTTTTTAGCAGGCGCTTTTTTGGCTGGTGCACATGTACATTTTTTGGCAGTAGAAGTGCGTTTGGCGGTTGCAGCTTGAGCAGGTGCGGCTAAGCCAAGACTTACTACCAGTGCGGTTAGAGCAAATGAAATGCGTTTCATGCGATTCTCCTAAAATGATGGTTGTTGTCTCAACCAACGGCGTCATTGTAATTTGATTGCATACATTATTTGGCAAATAGACCACAATAATGATTTATTGCCAAGGAATACATCTTGCCAGACGGCATTTGGCTAAAGATAATTTAGCACAGTTGGCAGCGTATCATGTGTGACAGATGTCAGCATAAACGTTATGAAAGGTAAAAAACGTAACATTTAGGCAAG
Organism: Faucicola sp. SE7633; assembly: GCF_059264685.1. Classification (NCBI taxonomy): domain Bacteria; kingdom Pseudomonadati; phylum Pseudomonadota; class Gammaproteobacteria; order Moraxellales; family Moraxellaceae; genus Faucicola; species Faucicola sp. SE7633. Next base: position 92,817 of record NZ_JCADBW010000004.1, read on the forward strand.
TTGGCAACAATAAACGTGACAATACGCGATATTTGTTAAACTCGATGGCGTGATGGCTTGCAGGGTTTGGCAGGCTGTTTGTGCTGGGTCAATAAATAACCCTCATAGCCCAGCAATAGACCCAATGCCACCAAAAACGGGACGATATAATACAGCAGCCGAAACACCAGCAGCACGGCCAGCATTTGGGCTTTATCAACCTGCGGCAATGCGCTCATCATGGTGACTTCAAACACACCCAAGCCACCGGGTACATGGCTTAAAATACCCAGTGCCATCGACTGAATCAGCGCTGAAAACGTCACCCAATAGCTGACGTGGGTGTCTGTCGGCAGTAGCAGATACAGCACGAGCGCAACCGTGCTCAAATCCAGCACCGCCAAAAAAATCTGCTGCAAAATCACTTTGGCAGGCGGCAGCACGAATTGCCAACTGCCAATCCGCGCCTGTTTGCCTGTGCGTCCTGCGTACACAATCGTGCCGACAATCGCCACCAGTAGCAGCGCGCCAAGCCCACGGATATACAGGGCGTTGTCAAAAATACCCAACGATCTATCAAGTGCGCCCAACAGCCGCAAGGTAATCTCAGGGTGCGTGAGCAAGGAGATACCTATCAACGTGCTAACGCCAAACGTAAATGCCATCGATACCAACCAAACAATGTTGGCAATTTCATTGTTGCTTAGGCCATAGCGGTTGTAATGCCGATAACGAATGCCACCTGCGGTCAAAAGATTCATACCAATGGTGTGACTGATGGCATACGCGGTGAACGAAATCAACGCCGCCTTGGGGTAGCGAATCAGCTTATCGCGCCCAAGTTGCATCAGCGCAATGGTGTCATACAGCGTCAGCACGATATAACCAAATGCCACCACCAAAAACGCCAAGACCAAATGCGTGTTGGGAATTTGGCTTATCGCGGTGACGATATCAGCCCAACGGATGGTTTGGGTCAGATTAATCAACGCCCGAATTGCCATGACAAAAATCAGCAGCGCCACGCCTGCCAAGGCAAATTTCCACAGGTATCTAAGCGCGCGCGATTGCATAAAAACTGCCTTATACTGGGCGAATGCGGTGATGATTTGGGCTACAAGCAGGCGTTAAAATAACACAAAAATGGTTGGACAAATTGTAAACAAATTGGCAAAGATTTGTGTAAAACACTGCAACGAAGTGTAAACGTTTGCCCCACGCGATGGCATGTCATACCGCCGATATAAAACTGGCGAAGGGTTTTAGTAACCATAACGCTAACCAAACGACAGGGTTTGACGCATAGAGCAAGCCTGCACGCGGCTGACGATGGCTATTTTGTCGCGGCAGTGCTAACATACCGTGTCGTGCAAACGATGCACTCAATACCAATGATTAGCACAATACCTTGTTTTAAGGCATCATTTAAAGCCATAAATAAAGCCATAAAATTTTGAGTAAACGATCATGCAGCTTTTATACATTCATGGGCTAGACAGCAACGCCAATGCCGAGAAGGGCAAGCTGCTTGAGCAGTTTTGTGCCGTGCATTTTCCGCATATCAACGTCGTGCGCCCAGACCTCAACGTCGCACCCGCCGAAGCGATGGCACGCCTACAAGCCATCATCGCCGCTGACCCCGACACAGGGCTGGTGGGCAGCTCACTGGGCGGATTTTATGCCACATTGGCGAGCAACCTTACAGGCAAACGCGCTGTGCTCATCAATCCAAGCACCCACGTTGGCGAGAGTCTCAAACGATTTTTCCCCGACAACTTTGCCAACTTGCCTGCCGACTATGTGGGGCACACGACGCCTGATGGCTGGGCGATTACCAAGGCGCATATTGAGTGGCTAATCGACCATCGCCCTAAACGCGCGACTTTTGCTGATAAGATTTTATTGCTGGTCAAAACAGGGGATGAGCTGTTGGATTACCGTGAAGCCGTGGATTATTTTAGCCAAAGTGCAGCCGAGCAAAACGGACAATGCCATATCATCATCGAAGAAGGCGGCGACCACCGCATGAGCGACTTTGCCAGCAAACGCGCGCAAATTATACAATTTTTGTTTGGCTTGCCCGTGTTGTCATCACCGGCTAACGCACCCACATCAAGCCATCTACCAACACGCAAATAACCCTACAAACACCTAACCATATAAAAGGAAAATCGTGACGCAATACACCAGTCAATCGCTTGAAGTGCTTGAGGGCTTAGACCCCGTCCGCCGTCGCCCCGGCATGTACACCGACACCACACGCCCAAATCACTTGGCGCAAGAAGTTATCGACAACGCCGTTGATGAGGCACTGGCAGGGCATGCCAAATCTATCGTGGTGACACTGCACGCCGATGGTTCGTTGTCAGTTGAGGACGATGGGCGCGGTATGCCGACAGATATTCATCCTGAGTTTGACCAGTCGGGTATCGAGCTGATTTTGACGCGGCTGCACGCAGGCGGCAAGTTTAGCACCGACAACTACCAAGTATCGGGCGGCTTACACGGTGTGGGGATTTCGGTGGTTAATGCCTTGTCTAAGCGCGTTGAAGTCACCGTGTGGCGGGACGGACAGACCTACACCATGCAATTTGCCGATGGTGAGCCTGTCGCGCCGTTGGCAGTTGCGCCAAGCCAAAACAAACGCAAACGTGGCACACGCGTGCAATTTTGGGTTGATGCGCGCTACTTTGACAGCGCAAAATTCAACACCAAAACGCTGAAGCAAAACCTAAAAGCCAAAGCCGTATTGGCAGCAGGTTTGTCCGTGCAATTTAGTAATGAAATTGATGGCGACAGCGAAACATGGCGGTTTAGTGATGGCTTGGCGCAATACTTGAGCGAACAGTTAGCCGACACTGAAACCACGCCCACACCGCCGTATGTGTTTGGTTATCAAGCGCGCCCCGATGAACGCGCCAGCCTTGATGTCGCGCTGTGTTGGTTGGTCGAAAGCGGCACACCTGTGCAAGAAAGCTATGTCAATCTCATTCCCACCGCGCAAGGCGGTACGCACGTCAATGGCCTGCGCACGGGGCTGCTTGAGGCCTTGCGCGAATTTTGTGAGCTGCACAACCTGTTGTCCAGACAGGTCAAGCTTAGCGCGGATGACGTTTGGGACGGCGTGTGTTTTATTTTGTCGCTAAAATGGGTTGAACCGCAATTTTCGGGGCAGACCAAAGAGCGCCTATCCAGCCGTGAGGCAGCCGCTACGGTGCAAACCTTGATTAAAGATGGCTTTAGCCTATGGCTGAATCAAAACCCCGATACCGCACGCCAAATTGCCGAATTGGCGATTGCCAAGGCAGGCAAGCGGCTAAAATCTGCCAAAAAAGTTGAGCGCAAAAAAATCACCCAAGGCCCAGCACTACCAGGAAAATTGGCGGATTGTCGCGGAGATTTGCGCGATGGCGCGGAACTGTTTTTGGTAGAAGGCGATTCGGCAGGCGGTTCGGCAAAGCAGGCGCGTGATCGCCATTTTCAAGCCATCATGCCACTGCGTGGTAAGATCTTAAACACGTGGGAAGTATCGCCCGATGTTGTGCTGGGTAGCCAAGAAATTCACGACATTGCCATTGCCATCGGTGTTGATCCCGACAGCGATGACCTAAGCGAACTGCGCTATGACAAGATTTGTATCTTAGCCGATGCCGACTCCGACGGCTTGCATATCGCCACCTTGTTGTGCGCGTTGTTTGTCAAACATTTTCGTGCGTTGGTTGAAGCAGGGCATTTGTTTGTTGCCATGCCGCCACTGTATCGCGTTGATATCGGCAAAGAGGTGCAATATGCCTTGGATGATGATGAGCTCAACCAGATTTTGCGCCGCGTTCCTGCCAACAAAAAAGCCCAAATCACACGTTTTAAAGGCTTGGGCGAGATGACCAGCGAGCAGCTGCGCGAAACCACCATGCACCCCGACACACGGCGATTGGTGCAGCTATCGTTGGATGACCCTGACTTTACCAGCAGCGTGATGGATATGTTATTGGCAAAAAAACGCGCTGGCGATCGCAAGCTGTGGCTGGAGCAAAAAGGCGATTTGGCACAGCTGTCAAGTTAGCCCAAAGGTAGGAGGTCGTTAATAGTCAAATTGCGCCCGATGGGGCGTGATTGAAGCGCACCTTAGCGGACAGATCAATTACAAAAATAGTGCACAATAGTTAGCGATTGGTTGGATTTTATCCTTACAATAATGCCAGACACAACATGGCAAGCCAAGCCAAGCCATTATCTAATCAATTATTATCTGACAAGTCACTATCTAAACAGGTATTACTCAAACCGACACAAGGACGCGTCATGCCCAATTATAACCACTTAACCCCGATTGATCTGTACCACTACGGCGACAACGTGCCACGGCGCAACAATCCCGTATCATCACGGGCGGCAAAAAAGTTTTTGGATACCGCAGGTTGGCAGATCGTTGGTGAAATCCCCAATATCAAAAAATGCGTTTTGCTTGCCGTACCGCATACCTCCAATATCGACGGTATTTACGCCATTGCCACCTTGTTGGCGTTGGATATTGACATTAGCGTAATGGGCAAAAAGCAGTTATTTGCCATGCCTGTGTTGGGTAATTTTTTGCGCTGGTCGGGTGTGGTCGCAATTGACCGTGAAAAAAAGGGCTCAACCTTGCAAGCCACCATCGATCAATTCAACCAACGCGAGCAGTTTTGGTTAGCATTAGCACCCGAAGGCACACGCAGCTACGTCGAACGCTTACGCACGGGATTTTATCATATCGCCATGGGCGCAGGCGTGCCGATGTTACCCGTCGCGATGGATTACCCCACCAAGCAGGTGCGCTTTATGCCGCTGTTTTACCCAACGGGCGATATCGACGCGGATATGCCCAAAATTTTAGACTACTATGAAGGCGTAAAACCGCGTGATTTTGCCAAAATGGCGCAGCCGTTGCAGGATTTACATAAATAACTCAAGGGTTTGCACAAACAATCCTTCAGCAAATAAACCACCAGTCACGCGCTAACTTCTTGTGTTAGCGTTTGATAAGCTTTATAATAGCGGCTTTATTTTATCCATCCTCTGTGTTGGCTTTAATCGTGGCGCGTTTGGCATTGGGCTGACGTTTGCCATGCAGTCCAATCGGCAGAGCAAACCAAGGAAACCGCCATGCGTGCTGACATCCATCCAGATTACCACGACGTTTTGTTTCATGACACCAACGCCGATGTGTACTTTTTGACCCGCTCAACCATCAAGCCAAAAGCAACTCGTGAATACGAAGGTAAAGAGTATCCTTACGTGGCACTTGACGTGTCTAGCGCGTCTCATCCATTCTACACAGGCGAACAACGCAAAACCCAAAACGAAGGTCGTGTTGCAAGCTTCAACAAGCGCTTTGGCGCGTTTGCTAATCGCGGTAAAAAATAAGCTTGTCGCTTATTGCATAAAAAAGCCTTTCCATTGTGAAAGGCTTTTTTATGGCTAAATTTTTATCATTCGTTGCCGTAAACCTGCGACTTCAGGCGGTGGATATAAGGCAATGGTTAAATGCGATGAGTTTTGCTATACTCATCTCACTATATTCAATGTCTTACATTCCACAGTTAAGTTAAGACTAAATTGCGAGTACGCAGTAACTTAACTGGTAAGACGTTTCCAAACACACACTTAAGCTAATTCGTGTCTAAGACAATCCTAACGGTAGGATTAGCTTAAAATAAGAACCTAAGATGTACGGTGTGTCGTACGGGCGGTTGCCATTGTCTTAGGTTTGCGGTGGGGCTTCACCGTCTTGCAGAAGGAATCCCCGAACGATAGGGAGGGGAGGAAGTCAAAATAGCAATTTTATTTTATCTAGCCTCTGTGTTGGCTTTAATCGTGGCGCGTTTGGCATTGGGCCGACAGCGGCCAGGCAGTCCAATCGGCAGGGGCAAATCAAGGAAACCGCTATGCGCGCAGATATCCATCCAGATTACCACGACGTTTTGTTTCATGACACCAACGCGGATGTCTACTTTTTGACTCGCTCAACCGTTAAGCCAAAAGCAACTCGCGAATACGAAGGCAAAGAATACCCTTACGTCGCGCTTGACGTATCCAGTGCGTCACACCCATTCTACACAGGCGAACAACGCAAAACCCAAAACGAAGGCCGTGTGGCAAGCTTCAACAAACGCTTTGGCGCGTTTGCAAATCGCGGTAAAAAGTAAGCCCATCACTCATCGTTTACAAAAAAAGCCTTTCGCTATGACAAGGCTTTTTTTTGATGAATTTTTGGCTAAATTTTTGTGGATAAAGTAAAAAAGCCCTTTGTTTAAAAGGACTTTTTTAATCCTAAGCACAGCAGGGCTATCAACGCCGCTCGGGCAAGTTGATGTTCATCTCAAGTACTTCCATGTTGGCTTCGGTGTGGTGATTGATATTGACATCATCCACCTGTACGCCTGTGACATAGGTATTGACCACCGCCAAAATCTCGCGCTTCATTTTTTCGATGCGCTCGGGCGTGAGGCGGTTGTGCAGACGGTTTTCGCTGGCAACAATGACCTTAAGCCGTTCTGCCGCCATGTTGGCACTGGTTGATTTTTGCTCACCGCCAAATAGACTGCTCCAAAATCCCTTTTTCATCGTCTAGCCTCCAAACCAGCGCTGCAGGAAGCTTTTTTTCTTGACATCGATATGCCGATACGGGCGTTCTTCACCCAAAAATCGCGCCACCATGTCATCATAACATTGCCCAGCCACAGAGTTTTTGTCCAAAATCACAGGCTCGCCTTGGTTGGATGCTTCAAGGACGCTGTTGCTTTCAGGAATCACCGCAATCAATGGCACTTTTAGAATGTCGTTAGAAATGCTGTTGATGTCCATCATTTCACCGCGTTCAGCGCGTTCGGCATTGTAGCGGTTGATGACAAGATGCTCACGCACTGAGCTGCCTTGCTCAACTTTTTTGGTGCGGCTTTGTAAGATACCAATAATGCGGTCAGAGTCACGTACCGAGGAAATCTCAGGGTTGGTGACAATCAAGGCTTCATCGGCGTGATACATAGCAAGCTGAGCGCCGCGCTCAATGCCTGCTGGTGAGTCGCAGATGATAAAGTCAAATTGCTTGGCCAGCTCTGCCATGACTTCTGCCACGCCTTCATCGGTCAGCGCGTCTTTATCACGCGTTTGGCTGGCAGGCAAAATAAACAGATTGGGCAGGGCTTTGTCTTTGACCAAGGCTTGCGATAGGCGCGCGTTGCCTGAGATGACATCAACAAAATCATACACAATGCGGTTTTCGCAGCCCATAATCAAATCAAGGTTACGCAAGCCCACATCAAAATCAATCACCACGGTTTTATAACCGCGTAACGCCAACCCCGTGGCAAATGACGCGCTGGTTGTGGTTTTGCCCACACCCCCTTTACCAGACGTTACCACAACAATTTTTGCCACTTGGCACACTCCTAACGCTGTATTACTCACTACCGCCAACAAGGCAAGCCATGTCGCCCCGTCTCGGTAAATGGTTGGATGAAAAAAACGGTTAAATTAAATTAGTTTAGCACAAATTTTATGACAAAAATAAGTCTATCTGCCAAAAAGATGTTGTCAATTTGGCTTTACGGATTCATCAAGCTAAACACCAACCCGACAGGTTCTTGGTAGCTGACAATCACCGCTTGGTTGAGGTATTCAGCAGGGATATTTTCTTTTAAGCAGTACGTCCCTGCCACGGACACCAATGACGGGTTAAAGCGCAAGCAAAAAATTTTGGCGTTCATGTCGCCCGTCGCGCCTGCCACCAGTCGCCCTTCACCTTTGCCATAGACATGTAAATTGCAATCGGTGATGGCTTCTGCGCCTGCATTGACGCTTTCGGTTAAGATCAAATCGCCGCCCAAATGCGACAGGCTTTGCCCTGAGCGCAGAATTTGCCGATGCAGCCGCGGTTTGAATGCCGCTTGTGGGGGCAAAACAGGCTCTGTGTCGCCACCTTCGGGCACGGTCGGTTGGCTCATAGATTGGCTGGCCGTCGGGGCGGTGGTGGGCGCGGTAGCCGCTGTGGGTGGTTCGGCAAGCGGCTCGGGCGCGGTGTTGGCAGCAGGGGCAGCGGTCTTGGTCACCGCTTGCCCATCAATGCGTTTGCCATCGGCAGGAAAAATCGCCAAATTTAGCCCACGTGCTTGTTCATCTAACACACCCGTGACGATGCCGATGGGCTGCAAACCCAATTCCCACAAGCCTTGTTGCAACGCCACCAAATTCAGCCTATCTTGGCACGCCAGCACCACGGGCATACCATCTTTGGGCAAACGGGCAAACTTATCGGCAACTTGGGCCAAAATCGCAGGCACGTCATTGCCGCCAATCGATAGGCGCATAAAGTTTAGCATACGCCCCGTTAGGCGCACGCTGGTGGTGGGTGTGTGGGCGGTAGATTCGGGTAGGGGTAAGTCAGCTGACATGGTTGCTCTGGGTATTGCTTCAATATCGGTTAGGTTGGGAATATAAATTATATCTGGTCAAAGACTGTATGACAGGCTATGCAAAAAAGCGATAGCAAAAACGGTAAAAAATCAGTCAATTTATCGCATGGCGGTAGCAAGGTTTATGTTAGCAAGGTTTATGCCAAACGACAACACAGCGCCGCGCTTGGCACACAAAAACTTAGCAGGGTGTGCTATACGGTGTATGACCACCCAACCGTGTATTACCAAACATTATGGGGCAAAATCCGCCAACATCTGCCCAATGCGCGCGTCTTTTTGTTGCCAAACCGTGTCCAACCAAGCAAACATCGCTTGCTTGGTTGCCGCATCGTCATGAAATTTACCTGCAATCAAATGATGCATTAGGTCTGGCGGTAAATCAACAAAGCGCATGTCCACGCCCAAACGCCGAATATTGCCTTGCCACAGATCACGATACAGCGGCACTCCATCGGGATAGACGATGGTGACATCCAAAATTCCGTCTAGCTGCTCACCGAGTGCCGCCAATGCCAACGCCAGACCGCCTGCTTTGGGTTTGAGCAAATGTGCATATGGCGACTGCTGCGCGTCACGTTTTTGTTGGGTAAAGCGCGTCCCTTCAACGAAATTGAGTAAAGTAAACGGCTTGTCGGCAAGCTGCTGGCAGGCGCGTTTGGCTTCTTCGATATCGCGGTTTTTGAGGGCAGGATTTTTGGCAATCGCCTCTTTAGAATAACGCTTCATCATGGGAAAATCCAAAAAATAAAACGCTTGGCCAACAATCGGAATATACAACAGTTCATGCTTGGCAAAAAAGCGCGTCAGCGGCAAGCGGTCTTGCCCGATGTACTGAATCACTGACGTATCTACCCACGATTGGTGGTTGCACAGCAAAATATAGCGTCCGTTTGGCGATAAATTGGCAGGCAAATTGACGCGTAAATCAATACTTGGCAACCAATGGTCAATCAAATAATTGTTGGTGGTAATCCAATGCTCAGCGATATCGAGCACAGTTTTATCCGCGCGTGGGTTGCCCGTTAAGGTTTTAAGCGCGCCAGCTGCCCACAACGGCGCACCAAACAGCAGCGAATTGCCCAAAATCGTGCCTGCGGTCGCGCCAAAAGTTGCTGCCTGCCCAAGTGTGGGCGATTTATCGCGTAACTTGGCTAACTGGCGATACACGGGGTTGGTTTGTGGATGGGTCGGCGTTTTTTGTAAGGCAGATTGGCGGCGTTGTGATGATGGCATGGTTTTTTCCAAGCGTAACCTATCAAAGCTAGCAAAAAATGGTTTTCTAAAAAAATGGTCTTTTAAATAGCATTGCACCTATCATAGCGCAAATGCCCCACAAAACGCATGAAAATTTGGTTAAATCTGACCATCTTGGGTCAGCGTGCAAAATCCGCCCACATTTTGCCGAGCATCTATTTGCCAAACACCTATAATTGCCAAACACCTATAAAAAACTTAAACAACGCACTACAGCTGTTCTACACCAATCTGACAATTTATTACAAACAGGGGAGTAAATTACGGCATAATACATTTAACTTTCGTGTTGTAGGCTTTGGCTAAGCAGACCTAGTTTTATTCACCAAACATGATTTTGCTGAGCCAATTTTGCTAAAAACACCCACTATTACAAGCAGGCAGCTGATACGCCTGCGTTTTAACCGCTATTTTTGGAAAATTGGAGAACACAATGTACAAGCAATTACTAACCGCAGGCCTAGCCTCAGCAATGTTGATGACAGGATGTACCACCGACCCTGCAACAGGGCAACAAACCATGAACAAAACCGCAACGGGTGGTTTGTTGGGTGCAGCAGCTGGCGCGACAATCTCAAAAGCCACAGGCGGCGATAAAACAGGGCGTGATGCGGCGATTGGCGCGGCATTGGGCACAGGTATTGGCTACTACATGGAGCAGCAAGAAGCCAAATTGCGCCAGCAAACCGCAGGTACAGGTATCACCGTAACCCGTGACCCCAATACCAACAACATCAACATGGTGATGCCAGAAGCCATCACCTTCAATAAAGCGCAATCGAACATCATGCCACAGTTTTATAATACACTTGATAAAGTGGCAAGCACGTTGGCAGAATACAACCGCACCACAGTGACCGTAAAAGGTCATGCCTCATCAGAAGGCAACCCAAGCTTTAACCAACAACTGTCGCAAAACCGCGCCAACGCAGTGGCACAATACCTTGCCCAACGCGGTGTTGCCAGCAACCGTATTCAAGCCATCGGTTATGGCATCAGCCAACCCATCGCGGATAACTCAACCGAAGCAGGCCGTATGCAAAACCGCCGCGTAGAAATCACCATCAACGCGCCGCAAAACTAACCGCATCCCCTTGACGGTTCATAAACAGACAAAAACAACGTTATAAAATGCCTCAACCTAGCGTTGGGGTTTTTTCTAGCGTAGAGATTTTTTGTTGCGGTGTGTGGGCGTTGGCGTTCGACCATGCAGGCGTGGCTGCCAGCCCAAACGTTGCAATGCTTGCCTATCGAGTGCCACTTGGCGCAGTTCACCAACGGCCAAACCATCAAGATAAAACCCACTGGACGCGACGCGCACCAAGCGCAGACATGGCAAGCCGACGTGGGCGGTCATACGGCGCACTTGACGGTTTTTGCCCTCAACAATCGTGATAGCCAGCCAACTGGTGACGCGCCGATAAGCGATTTGCGGCGGTGCTTGCCACAGCGTGGTGGCAACATGGGTTGGGTCAAGGCGTTCAACACGCGCAGGCAAGGTCATACCGTCTTTAAGTAGCACACCCCTGCGCAATGCCGCAATTTGGGCATCAGTTGCTTTGCCATCAAGCTGCACCCAGTAGGTTTTGCCGTGCTGTTTGACCCTGCCTTTGGCTTGTAACACAGCAGGCGGCGCGGTCAGCAGCTCATTAAGCTGCCCGTCATCGGTCAGTAGTAGCAAACCCTCAGACGTTGCGTCCAAACGCCCTGCCACACGCAGGCTTTTGTCGTGGATATAATCGGCAAGCGTGGCAAAGTTATTGTTGCTATCCGCGCGAAACTGGCTTAGCACACCGTACGGTTTATTAAAGGCCAGCAGTTTGGGCAAAGGCGGTGACAGCGTGGGTGGTTTAGGCATAATAGCAAGATAACGAAAATTTAGCCCCGTGATTATGCCATTTATTTGCTAAATACTTTATAAGTTTTTATTTTTTAGAAAAATTGTCGCACCAAATCGGCTTGTGTAGAATATTGCCAATTTATTTGCCCGAATTTAGCAGTTTTATTGCATTTTAAGCGTTTTAAACGTTGTCATAATTTTATATCACATTTTTTAGTTCAATCAAGGAGTTAATCCACATGGCATACGATAAGGTCATCGTCCCACGTGACGGCGAAAAAATTACCGTCAATGCTGATTTGTCATTAAACGTACCTGACCGTCCGATTATTCCATTTATCGAAGGCGACGGCATTGGGGTGGATATCACACCTGTAATGATTAAAGTGGTCAATGCAGCGGTAGAAAAAGCCTACAATGGCAAGCGCTCAATCGAGTGGATGGAAACCTACTGCGGTGAAAAAGCTGCCAAAATTTATGATGGCGACTACTTTCCTGCCGAAACCCTAGAAGTGCTCAAAGACTATGTCATCAGCATCAAAGGCCCTTTGACCACGCCTGTGGGCGGCGGTTTTCGCTCATTAAACGTTGCGCTACGCCAAGAGCTTGATTTGTACGTGTGTGTGCGTCCTGTACGTTGGTTTAAAGGTGTGCCAAGCCCTGTGCAGCACCCAGAATTGACCAACATGGTGATCTTCCGCGAAAACTCAGAAGATATTTATGCAGGGATCGAGTGGAAAGCCAACAGCCCAGAGGCCATCAAGGTTATTAAATTCTTGCAAGAAGAAATGGGTGTCAGCAAAATCCGCTTCCCCGACAACTGCGGTATCGGTGTCAAACCTGTCTCAAAAGAGGGTACACAACGCCTTGTGCGCAAAGCAATTCAGTACGCCATTGATAACGATTTGCCCAACGTGACTTTGGTGCACAAAGGCAACATCATGAAATTCACCGAAGGCGCGTTCAAAGAGTGGGGTTATGAGTTGGCAGCAGAGCGTTTTGGCGCAGAGCTGCTAGACGGCGGCCCTTGGATGACGTTGAAGAACCCAAAAACTGGCAAAGACATCGTGATCAAAGACGTGATTGCCGATGCGTTCTTGCAACAAATCTTGATGCGTCCAGCAGACTATTCAGTCATCGCAACGTTGAACTTGAACGGTGATTACATTTCTGACGCGCTGGCAGCAGAAGTGGGTGGTATCGGTATCGCACCAGGTGCTAACATCGGTGGTTCGGTGGCGGTGTATGAAGCGACTCACGGTACCGCACCAAAATATGCTGGTCAAGACAAGGTAAACCCCGGCTCTATCATCTTGTCGGCTGAAATGATGCTGCGTGATATGGGATGGACAGAAGCAGCAGACTTGATCATCAAAGGTATCTCTGGCGCGATTGAAAACAAAACGGTCACCTATGACTTTGAACGCTTGATGCCAGATGCAGTTTTGCTAAGCTGTTCACAATTTGGTCAAGCGATTATCAAGCACATGAATGACTAATAATCGCTGATTTGAATTGATTTTTAAACAAAGCCCTCAATCATAGATTGGGGGTTTTTGCTATTTAAATACAGGCAAAAATAAGCAGTAAAAAATACGGGCAAGATGAACGACCATGTGGAATGTTGAATTTTATACCGATTTTAGTTGGCAGTATAAAGCCGTGTGGCAAACGCCTGACACGCCATTTATGCAGTTAGCGTTTTGGCAAGCCATGACCGATAGCGGCGCGATTGGCGAGCAGGCGGGTTGGTTGCCGCTGTATGCGGCGGCATCGCGGGCAGGGCAGTTGGTTGCGGTGTTGCCTATATTTATCAAAGACCATCACCAAGGCGAGTATGTGTTTGACCATGCGTGGGCAGACGCCTATCTGCGCTATGGGGCGGATTATTATCCGCGATTGGTGAGCAGTGTGCCCTATACGCCTGTGACGGGGCAGCGCGTTTGGTTGGCAGAGGGTGCGGTGTTGGATGAGGCGTTGTGGCAGGTATTGAGCCAAGCGGTTGCGCATTTGGCAGCACAGGTGGCGGCATCAAGTTGGCATGGTTTGTTTGTGCCTGCATCGACGCTTCAGGTGGCGCAAGCTGCCGAGAGCGACAGTATCGCGCGGTTGGGCTGTCAGTTTATGTGGCACAATACCGACGCTGATGGGCAGCCGTTTGCTGATTTTGCAGGGTTTTTGGCGACGCTGACGGCCAAACGCCGCAAGACGATTCGCGTTGAGCGCGACAAGGTTGCCAAACAAGGCTTGTCCTGTCGGCGTAAGTTGGGCGCGGATATCAGCGCGGCAGACTGGCAAGCGTTTTATCAATGCTATGCCATGACGTATTTGGTACGCGGTCGCCAGCCGTATTTGACGTTGGATTTTTTTCAGCAAATTGCCGAGAGCCAAGCTGCGCATTTAATGCTAGCACAAGCTTTAGATGCTTCGGGCGATATCGCGGCAAGCAGTCTGTTTTGGTATGATGCACACACGCTGTATGGGCGTTATTGGGGCAGCCTTGCTGACTATGACAGTCTGCATTTTGAGCTGTGTTATTATCAAGGTATTGAATTTGCCATCGCGCAGGGTTTGACGCGCTTTGACCCCGGTACGCAAGGTGAGCACAAGCTGATACGCGGCTTTGCGCCAACGCTGACGCACTCGTTGCACCATGTTTACGACGCGCGTTTTGCCACGCCGATTCGGCAGTTTTGTGTACAAGAGGCGCAAGCGGTGCAGGCGTATTATGCTGACGCGCTGACTGCCTTGCCATTTAACGCTGATTATCTGGCAAAACGAGGATTGGGCTAAATGTGGCAAGCAGACCCACAAGATCGGTATTGTCGGCAGCAAGCAGGTGTATTGGCAGATTGGTTGGCGGCGGATGGTTCTTTGACCGCGCGGTTAGAGGCGTTGTCGGGCAATCGGCTGTTGGTCATGCCAACGTTTGAGGGGCGGATAACGCTGGATTTGGCGGATAAACGTGCGCTGAATTTGCCATCACGGCCGCAATCGGCGTGGCTACGTGAAGCAACGTTGCTTGGGCAAGTGGGTGATGATGGCACGGCGCAAGCGTGGGTGGCGGCGCGTTCGGTGTTTCCGTTTGCCAGTTTAACCAAAGACGCGCGTAAGCTTACGCGGCTTGGTGGTACGCCCATTGGCTATGTCATGTTTGGGCGCGGCGGCGCGGTGTTGGCAGCGCGTTGGCTGACGCGGACGGCGCAAGGCTGGCAGCGCAGCAGTGTGTATGATTGGCAAGGGCGGCGTGTGCTGATTAGCGAAACATTTTTGCCAGCATTTGTTGATTTTTTGCAGCACCCATCGGGTCTGTCAAATGAGCACCCACCAAGCCCAACCCCCGTATAAAATCCGTCCAATTCGCTGATTTGCGCTAGGCGTGAATCCATGATTCATGCTACACTGTGACGCAAATTTTTTACCGCGCCTATTGTGCCGACTACCGACACAGGTGCTGCTAGCGATTGTTTTGGTTATTGTAAAAAGGGTGCTACCATGTTTAAGGCTATCACGATTCACGAGTTTGACCCCGAGCTTGCTGCGGCAATGGACGCAGAAGCCAAGCGTCAAGAAGACCACATTGAGCTGATTGCGTCAGAAAACTACTGCTCACCTGCGGTGATGGAAGCACAGGGCAGTGCGCTGACCAACAAATACGCCGAAGGCTACCCTGGTAAACGCTACTACGGCGGCTGTGAACACGTTGATGTTGTTGAGCAGTTGGCGATTGACCGGGCCAAAGCATTGTTTGGCGCAGACTATGCCAACGTGCAGCCACACGCAGGCAGCCAAGCCAACAGCGCGGTGTTTTTGGCACTGCTACAAGCAGGTGACACCGTCATGGGCATGAGTCTTGCCGATGGCGGCCACTTGACCCACGGCGCGCATGTGAATTTTTCGGGCATCAACTATCACGCGGTACAATACGGCATTGATAAAACCACAGGCCAAATTGACTACGACGAAGTGGCGCGTTTGGCACAAGAACATAAGCCCAAAATGATTATCGCAGGGTTTTCGGCATACAGCCAAGTGGTTGATTGGCAAAAATTCCGTGACATCGCCGACAGTGTGGGCGCGTATTTGATGGTTGATATGGCGCACGTGGCAGGCTTGGTGGCAGCAGGCGTCTACCCAAGCCCCGTACAAATCGCCGATGTCACCACCACCACCACCCACAAAACCTTGCGCGGCCCACGCTCTGGCTTGATTTTAGCCAAAGCCAACCCCGAGATTGAGAAAAAACTTAACTCAGCGGTGTTCCCCGGTAACCAAGGCGGCCCTTTGATGCACGCCATTGCCGCCAAGGCGGTTTGCTTTAAAGAAGCCATGTCAGATGACTTCAAAGCCTATCAACGCCAAGTGCTGGCCAATGCCAAAGCGATGGCAGAGGTCATCGCACAGCGCGGTTATGACATCGTATCTGGCGGTACTGAAAACCACCTGATGCTCATTAGCCTTATCAAGCAAGACATCACGGGTAAAGACGCGGACAAATGGCTGGGCGATGCCTACATCACCGTCAATAAAAATGCCGTGCCCAATGACCCCAAATCACCGTTTGTGACCTCAGGGATTCGGATTGGTACGCCTGCGGTGACCACGCGTGGCTTTGGTGAAGCCGAGGTGCGCGATTTGGCAAACTGGATTTGTGACGTACTTGACAGCCGCGGCGATGAAGCCACCATCAAGGCTGTGCGCGAAAAAGTCCAAGCCGTGTGTGCCAAATTCCCTGTCTATGAATATGCCAGCGGCTTAAACTAATCTGTTTTGGGTGATATTTGATAAAAAACCACTGTCAATGGACCGTGGTTTTTTTTGTGCCTGCCTAGCCATGCGCCTATCTACAAGGCTTGTGCGCAAACAACCGCCCAATCTGGCAGTTTGGTGCATGGCGGTTTTTGGTTTAAGCTTTGGTGTTGTACTGTTCGTCAAGCTCGCCCAGTAGTTTGACGGTTTTGTTAAGACCATGCATGAGCTGCCCAAGCAGCACCTGTTGTTTGGTGAGCAAAATCACAATCATGGGCTGATGGGCGTTGGGTACAGCGCTGATCATGATTTTGCCGTTTTCGGCATCCAAAATCACCGAGCGACAGCCGATTAGGTGTGCTTCGGTGACCAAGGCTTGCACCAGTGCCAAAATTGAGCTACCGACAGCAGATAATTTACCACCGTCATAGTTTTGTTGGAACAGTGAAATTACCTCAAAGCCGTCGGTAGATGCCAACAACACGCCGTCTAAACCATTGGTGCTGACCAACAAATCTTGTAACGCATCTTTGGCCAAAGACAAAAAACGCTCGTTGGGTTTGACGCGGTTTTCCATATTAAAAATATTATCGCTCATACGCTAGTTTCCATCAATTTTTAAAATTCAAATAACACGATTGCGACTTGGCAAGTCTATGCCATTTCAGATAACTCAAGCGATGCAATGATGGTGTCAACCAACAACAAGACATCTTCACGCTTACGCATATCGACAGGGAAAATAGGTAGATTTTTTTGGTGCTCTGCCAACCAGTCCCGATAAATGGCAAAATCGCGCTCGGGGGCTTTATCAACTTGGCTGACACCCACCACAATGCGTCCGTTATAGATTTTGCTAAATGTGTCAAGGTAGTTTGCCAAATCCGCGATTGGGTCAGCAGCAGAATGATCAATCAATAAAATCACACCCAACGCGCCTTGCGAGAGGATTGGCCAAATGAAGTTAAACCGCTCTTGCCCTGGTGTGCCGTACAGCCCAATGCTTGCGCCGCCATCTAGCATCAGCTCACCGTAATCCATGCCGACAGTGGTCAAGGCTTTGGTATTGGTTTGTAGGTCGGTGTTTTTGGCCTCAGTTGAGACCACAGGGATATCTGATAGGCTGGCGATGGCTTGGGTTTTGCCCGCGCCCATCGGTCCGCTAAATACGATTTTAAGGCGTTGCATGGGAGTTCCTAACAGGTAGATGACGCAGCAAGTGTATGCGCGTTGTGAACGATGTTTGCGCTATGATACCTTAATTCCCAATAAACTGATAAGGATTTGTTGCTAAACGGTGGCAAAATTAACATTGGGCGGCAAATTTTGCCCCCACCGGCGGCTATAGCCCAAGCTTGCGCCGCAAGCGCGACAAAAAGCCGCCCATATTGCCTTTGGGCAAATCCGCCTCAATGCTGCTGGTAGATGGGACAGGCGGTGCGCTTGGCGTTGGGGCAGGCTGGCTTGGCGTTGGGATGGGTGTTGATGCGGCAGGTTTTGTGATAGGGGCGACAGGTGCTAGGGGTGCGGCTAGGTTGGCACTTGGTGCGGTAGGCTCAGCATGGGCAAGGGCGTGACCTGCCAAAGCTTGGTACACGTGGTCTTGCAGCACACCTGCTGCCAACAAAGCTGCCCATGTGTGGCGTGCCGTATCGCTGTCGATATTCGCCCGTTGGGCGGCTTGGACAGGGCTTAGGGCTTGCCGCTCCCAAATCGCTTGTAACAACAGACGGTTGTGGCGGTGTGCATCCGCTTGCGGCTTGACCCAGCTGGTCAGTGTGCTGGCAGGCAAGCTATCTACCACAGGTGCTAATACATCAAAGTGCGTTAATGCCTGTTGCCAAAGCCACTGCACCATATCTTGCGCGTGGGGCTTGACGGCACTGGGCAGTGAGCCGACTGTCGTCAGCTGCCAATCGCTGTTGGCAGCAAACGCCGTATCAGTGGACGGTGTGTAGATTTTTTGGTGTTTGGGTGCTAGATAGACCAGCGTTTGCCCATCAAGGTTTTGGATGGCCCAAATTTTGTCTTGGATTTTGCTGCGGTCATGGACTTGGCAAATCAGCTGGATAAAGGCGCGGCGTTGGCTGGTATTGTGTACCGCTGTAGGCTGTGCGGTGGCTTGGGCGGCAGGGTCAGGGGCAGCAGGTGTGGTGGTTGGTGTGCTGTCAGTAGTTAGCGCACTAGATGCAGCACGATGCTTTAAAATATCATCCAGCGTGCGCGGTTGGGCAGGTTGGCTGGTAGGTGGCTGGCTTGGCTGTGTGCTGGGCGGATTGGTTGCCGCTGACATTAAGCCGCCAGCGGTTAGGTCGCTGACCGATGCAGATTGGGGGGGTGTGGGTCGGGGTATGGCTTGTGGATTGCCGCCAAGGCTTGCCATGTGTGCGTACAGCCAACCGCTGAGCTCATTGACTTCTTTGAGCGGTAACACCAAGGTATCACCGACAATACCGCCTTGCTCATTTGCTGCACGGTCGATATACAACGCGGCGGTGTCAGCTTTGCTATTGAGCAGCTTCACCACGCTATCAGCATGGCGAAATTCTTGATTGATCATAAACAAATCAATATTGGGATGATTGGCAGATACCCATTCCAAATCTGCCTCAAGGCGCAAAATCACACGCAAATAGCCTTTGAGCATGACTTGATCTGCCGAGCGAATGCCGACCAGTGCAATGCGCAATACCTTTTTGATTGATAAATCATCCGCGGCATTTATGGGCATGGTCAGGTCTCCAGTGGCAACGTTTTGGTTTAGTAAATTCTAGCAGTTTGTTTAGATATTATATGCAATCAGCAAGCCGCGGTGTCGGTACAGCGGCAAAATAGGTTAAAAAATTCGCCAAATGTCAGGCAGATTGTAGCAATTTTCTAACCAATCATCCAACCATTGCACCTGCTAAACACCGCCGTTTGTCGCTGATTTTTGTTTAAGTTTTGTCAAATCTTTGCCGCCTAGGGCGCTGATAGTTAGCCGCGGGTGCGATAGCTAGCCGTGCCTTGGCACAAAGACCAAAACACCACAAACCCCCGAGTACCAGCAAAAAACCCCAATGCTAACGGGCGCACGCTTTGGGCGGTACGGTATTGACAACAACGTTTAAATCCGCCAAGGCGAACAACGATTGCACCTGTTTTTGGGCGTTGTCTGTCGCCAGTTTCAAGATATCCGCGCGGCACGCCGATGACAACACTTGACGTTTGCCGACGGTTTGCGCCTGTGCAAACAGCTGCGGATCGGCGCTGAACATATTAAACAGCCCCGTGTTGATGTCGTACACCTCGATGTTGTCAAGATACGCCTCAAGCACCTGCGCAGGCGGTAAGGTGATGGTGACATTGCGTGTTTCAGGTTCAACGTGCACATTGGCAGGTGTCAGCTGGCTTAAGTCAATACCGGCTTGCACACGCCCATGCGCGACAAACAGGGCTTTTTGGTGGTCTTGCCACAGCGCGTACCAGTTGCCTTCTTTTTGACTGGTGATGACGGTATCAACGTTGTAGACCACGGTTTGTAAGCGGTTGAGCGTTTGGATTTTGCTAATGACACCCTCGCGGCTGATGGTCTCCACTGGAGCAGGTTGTGAATTACGCCAATACAAGGCCAAGCCACCCAGCAAAGACAAAGCGATCAGCGTCAAGAGCAATAAAGATAACCATCGCCCAAACGTTGAGGTAGGCTTTGCGGTGGGGCGTGGATCAGTGGGCGGTGTTGAAGTGGGTTGCATACAGTCTCCGTATGGCGTAAATTTTTGAAAGATACAGGCAAAATAAAATCAAGGCAAAACCCATAAAACAACAAAAAGATTAAGCAAAATTATAAATGTTAGTAAGTATCAGATACAGTAACGACAAGGCGTGTAAAGCAAAATTTAGCGATATTTTACACAACCGCAACCGATCGCCCGACTTACTCACACACAAGGCAGTAAAAACTGCTACAATACGCGGCAAATCATTGCATAGTGGCATATCGCTAGGTTTGATAATTTTTTAAGCGTCCAAGCTTGAGCCACTGCCTGCAGTTTTTGATGATCAACAATCAATTTTTACTTGTTATTTGTTAAATATTCAAGGTGACCCATGCGCGCCAGCCAATTTACCTTTGCTACCCTCAAAGAAATCCCTAGCGATGCCGATATCGTATCAAGCCAGCTGATGATTCGTGCAGGCTTGATTCGCAAATTGGCATCGGGGCTGTACACATGGCTGCCGATGGGCTTGCGCACGCTCAAAAAAGTGCAAACCATCATCCGTGAAGAGATGGACGCAGCAGGCGCGCAAGAGCTATTGATGCCTGTCACCCAGCCTGCCGAGCTGTGGCAAGAATCGGGACGGTTTGGTGCGTATGGCCCAGAATTGCTGCGTTTTCAAGACCGCCACCAGCGCGATTTTGTTTTAGGCCCCACCCATGAGGAGGTCATCACGGATATCGCGCGCGCCTTGCTCAAAAGCTACAAACAGCTACCTGTGAATTATTACCAAATCCAAACCAAATTCCGCGATGAAATCCGCCCACGTTTTGGCGTGATGCGCTCGCGTGAATTTATCATGAAAGATGCGTATTCGTTTCATGTCAATCCCGATTCGTTGCAACAAACCTATGGTGTGATGTATCGCGCATATAGCAATATTTTTACGCGCTTGGGGCTGGATTTTCGCGCTGTACAAGCCGATACTGGCGCGATTGGCGGCTCTGCGTCCCACGAGTTTCAAGTGCTGGCAAGTAGCGGTGAAGATGATATCGTCTTTTCAGACACGTCGGATTTTGCCGCCAATATTGAGCTTGCCGAAGCCGTAACCGTGGATGCTTATCAACGCGCTTTGGATCGTATCGAGTTTGGCCAAGGCACGCAAAGCAAGCAAGACGTTGCCACCCCCGATATGCCGACCTGTGAGCAAGTGGCCGCCCACCTTGATATTCCGCTAAGCCAAACCGTCAAAACCTTGATTGTAGAAGGTGAGCCTACTGAGGACGGCGTGCCAACATTGGTTGCGTTGGTGCTACGCGGTGACCACACGCTAAATGAAGTTAAAGCCGAAAAATTGCCACAAGTCAAAGTACCTTTGACCATGGCAAGCGAGGCGGCAATGGCAGCAGCAGGACTACACAAAGGCTATATCGGCGTGTTTGATTTGCCCATGCCTGTCATCGTAGATCGCAGCGCGGCGGTGCTATCGGACTTTGTCAGCGGTGCCAATCGGGCAGGATTTCATGCCACAGGCGTAAACTGGCAACGCGATGCCGAGGTCAGTGCAGTGGCAGATATCCGTAACGTCGTTGAGGGCGACCCGTCACCCGATGGGCAAGGCACGTTGCGCATCCGCCGCGGTATCGAGGTTGGGCATATTTTCCAACTTGGTGACAAATACAGCCGCGCGCTGAATGTCACTGTCACTGGCGAAGACGGCAAGCCTGTTACGCCGTTGATGGGCTGTTATGGCATTGGCGTGACGCGCATTGTGGCAGCAGCGATTGAACAAAACCACGATGAGCGCGGTATTATTTGGAATATCAGCACAACAGGTGAGAGCATTGCGCCATTTGATGTGGTGATTGTGCCGATGATCAAAGGTAAATTCAAAGACGCAGTACAAGACCCTGCCATGCAGCTGAGCGAACAGCTATACGCAACCTTACAAGCGCGTGGTATGGATGTGCTACTTGATGATCGCGATGAGCGCGCAGGCGTGAAGTTTGCTGATTTGGAGTTGATTGGTATTCCGCACCGTGTGGTAATTGCTGATAAAAACATTCACGATGACCCTGCGCAGACTCTTTATGAATACGTCAATCGCCGCGACGGCGCAAAACACTTGCTCACCTTAGCGCAGCTGCTAGAAAAATTGGCTTAATTTTATTTTAAGTAAAATAATTCATGGAACATTAGCAACAATTCGCGGATTTGTTTACAGCTCTGTTATAGTCAATCGGTCAGCAACATGGCAAAATGTAATGCTAGACCGATTGACGGTTGGGCGCATCGCCCAATCGTTTTTATCCTTAAAATAAAATTTCAAACCATTTTAACCTAAATTTGGCCATAAATTGGGTGACGGATTTTTCATGCATTACAAACAACTGACCGCAAGCCTGCTGACACTGATTTTGGGCGGCAGTGTCTTGTTGCAAAGCTACCACCGCGCGATCGCCGCGCAAGACCCCCAAAGCGTCAGCGCAGGCAGCCAAGCGCCCACCAACGCGCAGCGCCAAGTCACGCGCGATATCGCCGCACGCCTAGACCGCAGCCATTATTTGGACAAGCACCTCACCACCGCCACAGGCAAAGAGATTTTGACCAATTATTATGAGGCGCTAGACCCCAATCACAGCTTGTTTTTGCAAAGCGATATTGATGAATTCAACCGCAAATACGCCAATCAATTTGCCGATATGCTCAAGCGTGGCGACTTAAACGCCGCCTTTGACATCTACAACCGCTATCTAGAACGCGCCAATCAGTACTATGACTATGCGCAAAAATTTTTGCAAACGCCCGTCAATCTCAAGCGCAATGACAGCGTGATCATTGACCGCGAAAAATTGCCGTACTTTGCCAATACCGACGCGCAGCGCACGTTTTGGCAACAGCAGCTGACCTATCAGCTGATTGGCATGACCATCAACCAAGAAGAAGAAAAAGCCAAAGACCAATTTTTTACCGCCAACGCTGGGCAATACGATGCCGCCGATTTGGTAAAAAACGAAACCCGCACGCCCAGCCAAATTCTTGCCAATCGCATCAAACGCCAACAAGGGCAGATGGCACGGCGCAACACCGACCAACGCGTCGAGACGTTGCTCAATGCCGCGATGGCAGCGTATGACCCCCACAGTAGCTATTTTGCGCCCACCCAAGCCACCGAAATACAAATTCAAAACAGCCTTGAGCTGGTCGGGATTGGCGTGTCCATTCAGCCTGACCGCAAAAACCCTGACTACACGCGTATCATGAGCTTAGTCGATGGCGGGCCTGCCGCGCGTTCGGGGCAGATTAAGCCCAATGACCTCATCATCGGCGTTGCCTCAGAAGGCAGCAATATGGTTGATACCGTGGGATGGTCGACCCGTGAAGTCGTCAATTTGATTCGCGGTAAAAAAGGTTCGACGGTGACCATCCGCGTCAAATCGCAAAACGCGCCTGATAGCGCGGCGCGTAACGTGAGCTTGGTGCGTGATGTCATCAAACAAGACGACACAGGCGTGACCCAGCGTGTGGTTAGTGTGACTGACAACCACGGCACACCTAAGCGCATTGGCGTGCTTGAAATTCCAAGTTTTTATCTAAACTACAAAGCCCGCCGCGCAGGCGAAAGCTATCGCAGCGTCAGCATTGATACCGAAAACGCCCTCAATGCCTTGAATGCACAAAACATCGACGGATTGGTGGTGGATTTGCGCGACAATCCCGGTGGATCGCTTGATGAAGTCTCCAAAATGATTGGTATGTTTGTCAAATCAGGGCCGACCGTGCAGATTCGCGACAATCGCGGCAATGTGCAGGTGTATGAAGACCAAGACGGCGGCAGCCAAGTGTATGCCGGCCCCATGGTGGTGCTGATTAATGGCGGATCAGCATCGGCAAGCGAGATTTTTGCCGCAGCGATGCAGGACTACGGGCGCGCGTTGGTGGTTGGTAGCACCACCACAGGCAAAGGCTCAGCGCAAATTCAGCTGGACAACTTGCCGCTTGGCTCAGCAACCTTGACCCAGCGCAAGTTTTACCGTATCACAGGCGGTAGCACGCAAAACAAAGGCGTAGTGCCTGATGTGTCACTGGTCAATATCTATGACGGGTTGGATTTTGGCGAGCGTTATATGAAAAATCCGCTACAGTGGGATACCATCCGCGCTGTGCCGTTCATGCCTGCAGGCAACTACAGCACCGATACCGTACAATCACTGGTGCAAGCGTCCAAACAGCGGCAAGCGCGTGACCCGCAGTTTGTTTATTTAGAAAAACTCAACGCCATTCGTAACGAAGAAGACGACAAAAAACCCGTCAAGCTTGATATTGACGATCGCCGCGCCTATCGCTTGCGCCTTGAACAAGAAACATTGGCCGCAGAAAACCAACGCCGCCTAGCCACGGGGCAAACGCCATACCGTGATTGGGCTGCCTACCAAGCCGCGCAAGATGCCGAGCTAGAAGCGCGTAGCCGTATGAAACAAGCCGAGCGTCCCAAACTGCCCGAAAGTGAAGCGTTTATCCAAGAAGCGGCACGCGTCATGCTAGATGGCTTGCAGCCGCCCAAAGCCAGCCGCTAGCCACGTGTAAGCCATAGCGTACAAACATTGACGCTGTGGCGGCTACCATCTGACCGTGCATTTTGTCATAATGGGCTCAACGGCAGCAGTCACCAGAACCAAACGGCTCAAGTGGCTGGACTCAAGGATTGAGATAGGGACAACATGCCGCCAAGGGAATGATTGTCAGGATGACAACACCAAGATGTGATGGGCAGGATGCCCAAATAGCTGGTAACCACCGTTCAGCACACAACAAAAACCCATCGATACCGATGGGTTTTTGTTGTCGTGGCTTGTTGGCAAGCGATTAGTGGTGATGACCACCCACCCCGTGCGCGTGACCATGTGCCAATTCTTCTTCACTGGCATCACGGATATCCACCACTTCAACATCAAAATGCAAGTTTTTGCCTGCCAAGGGATGGTTGGCATCAACAATCACCACATCGGGCTGTACATCACGCACTGTCACCAAGATGATATCGCCATCTTCAGTTTCTGATTGAAATTGCATGCCCGGTTCGATGGTGTCCACACCCTCAAAATTGGCGCGTGGCACTTCTTGTACCGCAGCGTCGTCG
This sequence comes from Faucicola sp. SE7633, assembly GCF_059264685.1. Lineage (NCBI taxonomy): Bacteria > Pseudomonadati > Pseudomonadota > Gammaproteobacteria > Moraxellales > Moraxellaceae > Faucicola > Faucicola sp. SE7633. The sequence continues at coordinate 117,930 of NZ_JCADBW010000004.1, forward strand.
TATTCGCCATACGCGTCCGCAGGTGCGACTGACGCGGTGAACTTATCGCCAACGTTTTTGCCCAAAAGTTGGTTTTCTAGGCCTGGAATGATATTTTGGTGACCGTGTAAGTAGGTCAAAGGTTGGTCAGAGGTTGATTGATCAATGATGTTACCGTCATCGTCTTTTAGCGTGTAATGAAATTGTACCACGCTGTTATTACCGATTTGTGCCATGAGATTTTTCCTTAAACAGTTAATTAAAAAAGTAAGTTAATTAAAATTTACTATTAAAATCCGCGCATAGCTTGCGTTATTTTAATCCAATTGCTCAAACAAATCCCCAACAAGGCTGGACTGTCGCACTATACGCACCTGTGGGGTCTGATTGGGCATATTTCACCACAAAGCTGTGTAACAATATAGCATAACAGTATAGCGCGATTGTGTTATTCTGGCCGAGCAAACCCTAGCCAGTACAAACGGCACAACCAATCACAACCAACCGCGATGCAGCAGCACGCGCTTGATTTGGGCGTAGATGACAGGCGCGGCAACCAGCCCTGCAATGCCAAATGTCGCCTCAAACAACAGCATCATCACCAACAACTCCCACGCGGCGGCATGGATGCGTTGCCCGATAATTTGCGCGTTTAAAAAGTACTCAAGCTTGTGAATGCTGACCAGCCAAGCCAGCGACGCGAGGCTAACCCCCAAGCCGTGCGTTAGGCTAAGCAGCACGATGATGATGTTGGATACCAAATTGCCGACCACAGGAATCAGCCCACAGGCAAAGGTAATTAGCACCACCGTCCATGCCAGCGGCAATGGATGCCCAACCATTGGCAAAATACCCAGCAAATAAATGGCCGTCAGTAGCGTGTTAATGATCGAGATTTTGACCTGTGCAAAAAACACTTCGCCAAACACACGGGTAAGCTCATCAAACTGTTCACGCACGTAACGGGCAACGGGCGACAATGGCGCGCGTGGGCGCGGTGGGATTTGTACCGCCATCATCGAGCCAATCACCGTACCAATCAGCACATAGCCAAAACCGCGCAAGGTGTGTATCCCGGCAATTTGCAGTTGTGGCGCGTAAGTTTTGACCATGGCCAGCAGCTGTGTTTGCAGCATATTGACTGAGCTTGGCACATGGCGCGCAACGTCATTGGGCAACATGCGGTGCAACTGGTCAAGCACCAAGGTGATTTGCTCAACCAATTTGCCAAACACATCGATGCTCATTTTTTCTGCCACCCAATCACTCGTTAGCACAACCAGTAGCGATGTAATTAGTAGCCAACTGACCAACGCCAGCCATTCGGCAAGCTGACTGGTTTGAAATCCAAACCAATTAGGGCGCAGATACGCCATTTGTTTGCGTAGCCAGTTGGCGATGCTGCGCGTCAAAGCGTACGCAATCAGCGCAGAAAACATCACCAACGTCAAATGCAGCAGCAACACAGGCAACCACATGACCACCACCCCACCGATGGCAAGCAAAAAGGTTTTGACAGTGGGCAGGCGCGCGTTGGCAGGCACGGCAAGCGGTTGTGGGTGGGTGGTGGTGTGATTGGTGGTTGGTGTGGGCTTGGACATGCGGATTAAAAAGCAAAAAAACAGGTGTTGCGTGTGGATTTGGTTGTCATCAACATTGTACGGTAAGCCATTGGTACAATGCCACGCCAAATTGGTGGAATTTTGTCACGCAATCTTGTCAGGTTTTTACTTGCCGCCAAGCTGTGAGTTTGGCTTGCGCCGCTGGCTAACACCTTACCAAATCACTGAGCAAAATCGCCAAATGGGGCAAAATCGGCTACAATAGCGGTTTTTTATTGCTGCGTTTTAAACAACTTATTTTTTGTCACAACCGAGTAGCCACCCATGAGTTTAGCCAGCGAAGTCGCCAAACGGCGCACGTTTGCCATCATCAGCCACCCCGATGCGGGTAAGACCACCATGACCGAAAAGCTGTTGCTGTGGGGGCGCGCGATTCAGACCGCAGGTGAGGTCAAAAGCCGCAAAACCGACAAGCACGCCACATCCGACTGGATGAGCATGGAGCAAGAGCGCGGTATTTCTATCACCACCTCAGTGATGCAGTTTCCGTACGCAAAGCACATGATTAACCTGCTTGACACCCCAGGGCACGCGGATTTTAGTGAGGATACCTACCGCACCTTGACGGCCGTTGATAGTGCGTTGATGGTCATTGACGGTGCAAAGGGTGTGGAGGAGCGCACCATCAAGCTAATGGAAGTCTGCCGTATGCGCGACACGCCGATTATCTCATTTGTCAATAAACTAGACCGTGAAATCCGTGACCCGTTGGCACTGCTTGATGAAATCGAGGACGTGCTGAAAATTCGCTGTGTACCGCTAACGTGGCCGATTGGCATGGGGCAGGACTTTGTCGGTGTGTATCATTTGGGCGAGAACAAAACCTATATTTACCAAAAAGGCTTTGGCACACAGCTGATTGAGATTGAGCAACGCGACGGCTATGACTACCCCGACATTCGCCAAAAAATTGGTGATATCGCGTTTCGTGAGTTTGAAGAGAGCCTTGAGCTTGCCCAAATGGCGCATGAGGACTGGGACAGCGCGGCATTTTTGCGCGGTGAGCAAACGCCCGTGTTATTTGGCACAGCGTTGGGCAATTTTGGCGTGAATATGGTGCTTGATACCTTGGTTGCGCACGCGCCTGCGCCCAAAGACCATGCCACCACCCAGCGCATGGTCCAGGCCGATGAAGCAAAATTCTCAGGCTTTGTGTTCAAAATCCAAGCCAATATGGATCCCAAACACCGCGACCGTATCGCCTTTATGCGCGTGTGCTCAGGCAAATATGAAAAAGGCATGAAAATGAACCACGTGCGCATTGGCAAAGAGGTGCGTATCGCCGATGCTTTGACGTTTTTGGCAGGCGACCGTGAGGCACTAGAAGAAGCCTATGCAGGCGATATCATCGGGCTACACAACCACGGCACGATTCAAATTGGCGATAGCTTCACCGAAGGCGAGGTATTAAACTTCACTGGCATTCCGCACTTTGCGCCCGAGCTGTTTCGCCGCGTGATTTTAAAAGACCCACTTAAATCCAAACAGCTACAAAAAGGCCTACAACAGCTGTCAGAAGAAGGCGCGACGCAAGTGTTTATGCCGCAAATCAACAACGATTTGATTTTGGGCGCGGTGGGGGTGCTACAATTTGAAGTCGTTGCCCATCGCCTTGCCGAGGAATACAAAGTGCAATGCACGTTTGAGCCCGTCTCCATCGCCACTGTGCGCTGGGTACACTGTGATGACGCCAACGAGTTTAACAAGTTTAAGAAAAAAGCCCACGACCAGCTATCTGTCGATGGCGGCGGCTACTTGACCTACCTTGCGCCAAGCCGCGTCAATCTGCAACTCATGCAAGAGCGTTATCCCGATATCACCTTTTCGGCAACGCGCGAGCATTGATAGCGCGGCATACAAAAACGGCTTTGGCAGTTTGACCAAAGCCGTTTTTTATGGCGAAAACATTTTTTACTAAGCGATTCACTGAGCCGTTTTAAATCTGGATGCCGTACTGCGCGCACATCGCTGCCAAGCCGCCTGCATAGCCTTGACCGACCGCGCGGAATTTCCACTCACCATTGTGGCGGTACACCTCACCAAAGACCATCGCGGTTTCGACTGAATAATCTTCTGCCAAGTCAAAGCGCACCACCTCTGCACCTGTGTCTTCATTGACCACGCGGATAAAGGCGTTTTGCACCTGGCCAAAGTTTTGGTTGCGTGCTTGTGCGTCATGAATGGTCACGGTGATGACGATTTTATCGACATCGGCAGGCACTTGGGTGAGGTTTACCTTGATAACCTCATCGTCGCCATCGCCCACACCGCTGCGGTTGTCGCCTGTGTGTTCGACCGCGCCTTCAGGTGAGCGCAACTGGTTATAAAAAATAAAATCGTGGTCACCGCGCACCTTGCCGTTTGCGCCCAGCAAAAACGCGCTGGCATCAAGGTCAAATTCTGCGCCTGAAGTCACGCGCTCATCCCAGCCTAGACCAATCAGCAAACGGCTCAAGGATGGGTCAGTTTTTGATAGTGATAAGTTGCCGCCTTTATTCAATGAAATTGCCATGTTTCAATCCTTATTGAAGTTTGATACGATAAATGGATACCGTTTTTGAAATTTGCCCTAAAAACAGCCCGTGGCTAGGCTGTATAAATTCACTTTAGCACAGTCTTTGCGATATGAAAGCAGGTTTTTGTAACTTGTTATTTTTACGCTTTATTTGCGCCCCCGTGTCCAGCTAAAGTTCCAGCCAAATTGTCTGTCCATGGATTTATGCCCGTCAAAATACTGATTGACGCGCTCGACTTGGATGCTGCCGTTTTGGTTAATCAGCCGCGCAATCGCACACATGCCAAGGTGACTGCTGCCTTCGGTCAAGGGGGTTTCAATCAGCGGTTGGTCGGGAATGTGCAAGGTCGCCACGCCATCGGTCTGCGCCCAGTTGGGCACGCCTTCGTAGATAAAGGCATAAATCAGCACCTCGCGGATATGTTGCCAGTAGCGGCCATTGATATCCAGCCATTCACCGCTGGCAGATGCGCCTGTGCGGTCATCGGCGCGCAAACGCACAAATGGCGCAGCATTGAGGTCGCCAAACGTGCCGCCCAAGGCTTGAATGACGTACTTGTCACCGTGTTGCAGGGCGACAAACGCGCCCAAATCCAAATCAATGCCGCCCGACGCTTTGCCAAACAGTTGGCTAAGCGTGCCGCGGCTGGGCGTGGTTGCGCGTTGATTCCAATTGAGGTTGATGGCAATGTCGCCAAAATTGTCGCGCTTGCTTAGATTGATGCTAGATTGCTGCTTGGTCAAAGTCACTTTGCTAAGATTGAGCGTGCTTTTGGGCGTAGGCGGTGGGGTTTTGGTGGGTGTAGGCGTGGGTGGTGGCGCGTCATCGGCGATTTGTACGCCGTAATATTCTGACAAAGGCTTAAGTCCACCATCAAAACCTTGCGCGACAAAACGCAGCTTCCACGCGCCTTGCCGACGGTACAACTCTGCCAAAATCAGTGCTTTTTCGTTGCGCCCTGCGGTGGTGACGCGGCATTGTGCCAGTGCTGTGCTGCCCTCAAACACGGTCAGCTCAATATCGCCCAATGCCGACAACGCGCGATCACTGGAGAATGCCAACGCGATTTTGTCAATCGCGGGTGGCTGCTGGGGCAAATCCACGTCAAACGCGCAATCGGTTTCATGCCCTGTGTAGCGCACGCGCCCATCATCGCTTTGGGTTTGCCCATAAAAAACCATGTCGCCATCGCCACGCACCTTGCCATCTGCCGCTAGCCGATACGCTGCGCAATCAATCGGCAATTGGCTAACCACCCGTAGGCGTAAATTGGTTGTTGGCACAGCGGTGTTTGCACCTGCCACCAAAACTTGACTCATAGCATATTCCTTTTATCATTCGTTGCCGTAAACCTGCGACTTCAGGCGGTGGATATAAGGCAATTGTTAAATGCGATAAGTTTTGCTATACTCATCTTACTATATTCAATGTCTTACATTCCACAATTAAGTTAAGACTAAATTGCGAGTACGCAGTAACTTAACTGGTAAGACGTTTCCAAACACACACTTAAGCTAATTCGTGTCTATGACAATCCTAACGGTAGGATTAGCTTAAAATAAGAATCTAAGATGTACGGTGTGTCGTACGGGCGGTTGCTATTGTCTTAGGTTTGCGGTGGGGCTTCACCGTCTTGCAGAAGGAATCCCCGAACGATAGGGAGGGGAGGAAGTCAATGTTACAGAGGTTTTAGCAATTTTGTTGCGATTTGTCTATGGTGAATTGGTAGCGTGCGCTGATATCACTGCGGCAGCTGTGTTAGCGTCGTGTTTGCGCTGTCAATGTTTGGTCTAACGCCACCAATGTATCAACCGCTTGCTGGGTGCTTAAAAATACCTGCCCCGACAAATTTTGTATCACAGGCGTGTGGGCAATCACGTCCATGACAGGCCCTTTGACCTCAGAAAAATTCAACGAAATATCACGCGCAAGCAAGGTTTGACCCAGCTCAACCAACATCTCTTGCGCGGTCAAATCAATGTGATTGACCGCTGACAACATCAGCACAACATGCCGACAAGCAGGGTGCGCACGCGCCATCGCGGTGATAAACTGGCGCACCGACTCGGCATTGCCATAAAACAGGCTTTCATCAACGCGAATCACCAACACATCGGCATGTTGGGCGACGTGATGACGCGCAATGTTGCGAAAATGCCCCGTATCACCGACTTGCCCGACCACCGCCATGTGCGGATGACTAGATTGCCAAATCAGCCCAGCAAACGACACCATAATGCCGACCACCAAGCCGATATTGAGCCCAAACAACAACACCCCAACCAACGCCACCGCAAACGCCAACGCGTCCAAACGGTCACGCGCGCGCGCTTGCCAAAACGTTGCCAAATCCACCATGCTGATAATCGACACCATAATCGTCGCGCCAAGCACGGCATACGGCAGCGGCGCAAGATAAGGTGCAAGCCACACCAACGCCAGCACCATCACCCCCACCGACAGCACGCTGGCAAGCGGTGACTGCGCCCCAGCATCGACATTCACCGCCGTGCGCGAAAACCCCCCAACCACCGTAAAGCTTTGCGTCACACCCCCTGCAATATTGGCCAGTCCCAGCCCCAACAGCTCACGGTTAGCGTCATACCGCTCATGACGCACGCGCGCAAAATTGCCTGCCACCGCGTCACTGGATACAAAACCAATCAACGCCATCAATGCCGCAGCAGGCAACAGCGCAATCAACTGCCCAAGCGGCAGCCCCGTCAGCGGTAGCACCACATGCGGCAAGCCTTGCGGAATATGCGCCACCGTTGCCACCCCATGCGCCGCAAAATGCCCGAGCGCACTGGCCACAATCGCCAGCACCATCACCCCCAGCGGCAGCACGCGCGTCACAACCGCCAGCGTTTTATCCGCCACTTGTCCGCCCAACCACCGCGCCAAATAATAGCGATTGACAAATAGCACACCAAACGTCACCGCTCCAACCAACAGCGTCGGCAAGTGCAACGCACCAAGGTGGGCAAAAAAACTCTCACCCATCGCAAGCAGTGTGTTGCCCGTGGTGTGAATACCCGTGACAAACTTAATTTGTCCCAAAAAAATCAACAACGCTGCACCACTGATGAACCCTGCCGTCACCCCACGACTGATAAACTGGGTAATCCAACCCAGCCGAAACACATGCGCAAGCGTCAATAGCCCACCCGTCAGCAGCGCAAGCCAACTGGCCAACCGCGCGTACTCAGCAGGCGGCAGGTGGGCGTACGGCTGCAACGCCTGCGCCGTCATAATCGCCGTAATCGCCACAGGGCCGACCGCATTGACCGCACTTGCCCCCACCCACGCATACACCAGCACAGGCACTACCGCGCTATACAGCCCGTACACAGGCGGCAGCCCAGCCAGCATGGCATAGCCCAAGCTTTGCGGAATCACCACCACACCGACCACCAGCCCTGCCAACACGTCTTGCGCCAACATCGGTTTGCGGTAGTCACGCACCCACGCAGGCACACCCAGCGCGCCAAACCGCGTGTTTTTTGATGGCCGAAAAAATCCGCCGTGCATCTAGACCCTCGCCAATCGCTGGTTACCTTACCACCCAAATAACCCACGAAAATTGTTTACAAAATTCGACTGGTAAAAATTTACCTCTATCTTAAAATTTAGCCCTATTTATAGCAACATTGATAAGCCGATGGCGCTTGTTAAACAACCATATGACAGTTATCCCAAGAATTTTAAACAAAAAGGAAGCCGCCATGAGCCAAACATCACAACATTTTGACGCGGTCAGTGCCATCATGCAAGACGTTAAATTTGCTATGCTGACCACCGTCACCGCCGAAGGGCACTTGCACGCTTGCCCGATGACCACCAACCACGTTGATTTGCCCGCGCGTGAGATTTGGTTTATTGGCGACAAAACCACCGAAACCGTCAAAGACATCCAACACAACGCACAGGTGAACCTCAGCTATACCAGCACAGACCACAAAAACTACCTATCCATCAACGGCCGCGCCGAATTGGTTGATGACGCGGACAAGCTTGACGAATTGTGGTCACCGATGTACAGCGCGTTTTTTGAACATGGTAAAGAGGATGTCAAGATTCAGCTGATTAAAGTCGTGCCCAACGGCGCAGAGTACTGGCTAAGCGGCAACAATGTGGTGAATTTTTTCAAAATGACCGCCGCGGCGGTGACAGGCGGTAAAATCGCTGACAGCTTAGGCGAAAACAGCGCGTTTAGTTTTTAACCGACGCTATCAAAGAACGCTAACCCCACCCATGTGGCAACCGCTGGCCAATCGCTGGCGGTTGTCTGACAAAACTGCCACCCCATCAAACCGCTTGCCCTGCCACAAAACCCGATGACCATGCCCATTGAAAATTGTAACCGCCCAGCCAACCTGTCACATCCAGCACTTCACCGATAAAATACAAATTTGGCTGCAGTTGGCTTTGCAGGGTTTTAGACGCGATATGGTCAGTTGCCACACCGCCGCGTGTGACCTCTGCCGTGCGGTAGCCTTCTGTCCCCGATGGCAAAACCTGCCAGTCATTGAGCGTATCACCCAGTGCGCTCAAGCGTTGGTCTTTGATATCACCCAAACGCGTGTTGGCGATGTCCGCCCACAGCAAGGCCTGCAAGGTTGCCAGCAGTTTTTTGGGCAGGGCAGGGCGGATGGCATCGGGCAGGACGTTGCGCAGCAAGGCGGTGGGTTGGCGGTGTTTGCGCGTCAATAGCCAATCGGTGGCATCAAGCTGCGGCAACAAATTAAGCGTAATCGGCTCACCCAGTTGCCAGTAGTTGGACAGCTGCAACATGGCAGGCCCTGACAAACCGCGATGGGTGAACAGCATCGCCAACTCAAACGCCGCGTGGGCATTGCTGGCTGTCACATTGACGCTTGTGCCTGCCAAACTGGCAAATGCTGCGCCCAATTGGTCGGTAAAGGTAAACGGTACTAAGCCTGCCGATGTCGGCACGCTATCATGCCCAAATTGCGCCGCCACTTGATAGCCAAAGCCTGTTGCGCCCATTGTTGGTATCGACAAACCGCCCGTGGCAATCACCAACGACTGGCCATACACGGTTTGCGGTGTTGGGTTGGGTGGGTTGGCAGCGGTTTTGGCGCGTTTATCGGCAACGGGGGCAACGTCTATGGCAAAGCTGTCATCGGTGCTCGCGCGGATGTCGGTTACCGCACGGCGCAGCGCGATGTGTACGCCGCTGGCATGGCATTCATCCAGCAATAGCTGCACAATATCCTTTGCGCTGTTCACACAAAACAGCTGCCCGTGGTCACGCTCATGATACGCCACGCCATGCGCTTCAACCAGCGCGATAAAATCCCATTGGGTGTATTGTGCCAAGGCAGATTTGCAAAAGTGCGGATTTTGGCTCAAATAATTGGTTGCATCAATCGACAGATTGGTGAAATTGCAGCGTCCGCCACCACTCATCAGGATTTTTTTGCCTGCCTTGTTGGCATGATCAAGTACCAACACGCGCCGTCCACGTTGGGCAGCGGTGAAGGCACACATCAGCCCCGACGCGCCTGCGCCGATGATAATCACGTCATAATCTGTCGTCATGGCGGTGGGTCTCCTGTGGGGCAGTGCTGCTGCCTATGCCTGTCTGTACTTACGTTAAGCGGCTAAACGCTAAGCGGCGAAAAAACAACAGCGTCAATGGCTGCATTGACGCTGTCAGAACTGGCATGGCCAACCCAATTGGCCAATCACGGCACACTGCTAGCGCGTGGTTTATTTTTTACGCGTAGGTCCAAGTAGCATACCGATTTGGCGACCCTCTAGCTTTGGTGGCTGCTCCACGTTTGCCACGCCTTCGGTGTCGGTGATGATACGCTCAAGCTGTTGTAGCCCGATTTGTTGGTGCGCCATCTCACGGCCACGGAAGCGAATGGTGACTTTGACCTTGTCTTGGTCTTCCAAAAACTCAACGATTTTGCGTAGCTTGACTTGGTAGTCGGCCTCTTCAGTGCCAGGGCGCAGCTTGATTTCTTTAAGCTGGGTTTGCTTTTGGTTTTTCTTTGCTTCCTTGGCTTTTTGTTTTTGGTCGTACAGATGCTTTTTGTAGTCCATGATTTTGACCACAGGGGGCTTGGCATCAGGGACAATCTCGACCAAATCCAATTCCGCCTCGCGCGCCGCTTGTAGGGCGGTGCGGATATCGACCACGCCCATTTGCTCGCCATCGGCTTTGACCAGTCGCACCTCTTTGGCGCGAATCTCTTCGTTAATCTCTAAACGATTTGAACTCTTAATGACACTTACTCCTGTGTGGGTTGGGTAGGTAGCCGCCCTTTTTGGGCGACGGCTTGTTGTACTAACGCAATAAACGCCTCGACGCTCATCGTGCCAAGGTTTGTGCCCTCACGCGTGCGCACATTGACTTGATTGCTCTCAATTTCTTTATCGCCCAGCACCAGCATGTACGGGATACGCTCAAGGGTACGCTCACGGATTTTAAAGCCGATTTTCTCATTGCGCAAATCGGTGATGACGCGTAAGCCTGCTTGCTTGAGCTGCTCGGCAATCGCTTGGCAGGCCTCGGCTTGTTTGTCGGTGATGTTCATCACCACCACTTGATGCGGTGACAACCATGCTGGCATCCAGCCTGCATAATGCTCAATCAACATGCCGATAAAACGCTCAAACGAGCCCAAAATCGCGCGGTGTAGCATGACAGGCACGTCACGCTCGCCTTGTTCGTTGATATACTCGGCATCTAGGCGTGAGGGTAGGTTAAAATCTAACTGTAGCGTGCCACACTGCCACACGCGCCCCAAGCAGTCTTTGAGGCTAAATTCAATTTTAGGGCCATAAAACGCGCCTTCACCAGGTTGTAGCTCCCAGTCAAGTCCCGCACTGTCCAGTGCGTCGGCAAGGTCTTTTTCTGCCAAATCCCACAGCGCATCGTCTCCCACGCGCTTTTCAGGGCGTGTTGAGAGCTTCATTTGGACATCAGTAAAACCAAAGTCTTCATACACTTTTAAAGTCAAAGCGATAAAATCCGCCGCTTCTTGTTTGATTTGGGCATGGGTACAAAAGATATGCGCATCATCTTGCACAAAGCCGCGCACGCGCATGATGCCATGTAGCGAACCTGACGGCTCGTTGCGATGGCACGAACCAAACTCCGCTAACCGCAGCGGCAAATCGCGGTAGGATTTTAAACCTTGGTTGAACACCTGCACGTGGCAGGGGCAGTTCATCGGCTTGATGGCATAGTCGCGGCTTTCACTGGCCGTGGTGAACATATTGTCGGCGTAATTCGCCCAATGCCCTGATTTTTCCCACAAAACTCTATCAACGATTTGCGGTGTTTTGATTTCTAAATAGCCGTTGTCGCGTTGGACTTGGCGCATGTACTGCTCAAGCACTTGGTAAATCGTCCAGCCTTTGGGATGCCAAAACACCATGCCCGGTGCTTGTTCTTGTAAGTGGAACAAATCCAACGCCTTGCCGATTTTGCGGTGGTCGCGTTTTTCGGCTTCCTCGATGCGCTGAATATAAGCCGCCAATTGTTTTTTGTCCGCCCAAGCCGTGCCATAAATACGCTGTAGCTGCTCGTTTTTGGCATCGCCACGCCAGTATGCACCGCTCATTTTGGTCAGTTTAAATGCCTTTAAAAAGCGTGTGTTTGGCACGTGAGGGCCGCGGCACATGTCGATGTATTCTTGGTGATAATACAGCCCCATGGCTTGTTCATCGGGCATGTCATCAATGAGGCGCAATTTGTAGGTTTCGCCACGGTCTTGAAATACTTTGATGACCTCATCACGGGGGGTCATTTTTTTGATGACATCATAATCTTGGTTGATAAGCTCAACCATGCGCTGCTCAATTGCCGCCATGTCCTCGGGAGTAAACGGACGCTCACTGTAGATGTCATAATAAAAACCGTCCTCAATGACAGGACCGATAACCATTTTGACATCAGGATACAACTGCTTGACCGCATGTCCAAGCAAATGCGCGGTTGAGTGGCGGATAATCTCCACACCCTCAGGGTCTTTGGGCGTGATGATTTGCACATCGGCATCTTCGGTGATTGGGTCGCTGGCATCCATGAGTTTGCCATTCACACGCCCTGCGACGGTGGCCTTGGCAAGCCCTGCGCCAATGCTCTCGGCAACCTGCATGACGGTGGTTGCGCCGTCAAATTGTTTGATATCGCCACTGGGTAAGCGAATTGCGACCATAGCCCTTCCTTATTCGTTGCGCGTCTTGTGGCCCTGCGCCAATGCTCTCGGCAACCTGCATGACGGTGGTTGCGCCGTCAAATTGTTTGATATCGCCACTGGGTAAGCGAATTGCGACCATAGCCCTTCCTTATTCGTTGCGCGTCTTGCATCATCATATCGTGCGCGCTTAAATGGGGTAGTATAGCAGATTTTGATAGGTTTTCACAATTGGGCATGGGCGTTAAGGCGGCAAGTTTTGCGGTATTGGCCGTGAAAAATGCGCTCACAGTGGTACGGTGGCTGGCTAAAATCTGTCACGATGGCATAACAAAAGCGGACTTAATTTTGTTGTGGCATTGTTTATATAATGGTCAATTTATCCCAAGATACGCAAAACATTGTCAAAGGTTTATTATGCCTGTTGATTTATCCCATACGTTAATTGTTGCGGTTTCAGCAACCGCGCTGTTTGATTTGACTGAATCTGAGGCGTTTTTTGAGCAGGCGCGCGCCGCTGACCCGACAACGGCGGCAGAAAAATTTCGCCAATACATGATAGCGCGTGAGCACATGCCGCTCAAAACAGGATCAGGCTATCCGCTGATCCGTGCACTCCTCAACCTCAACCGTTATCAGCCGCAAACCGAAACGCTCGATGCGGTCATACGGCCGCTGGTTGAGGTGGTGATTATGTCAAAAAACAGCCCCGACACGGGCATTCAAGTGCTCAATGCCTTGCGCGCGCACGGACTGCCGATTAGCCGCTCGGCATTCACCTCGGGGATGGGTGTGGCCGACTATGTGGCGGATTTTAATGTCGATTTGTTTTTGACGACCAACCATGCCGATGCACAGCAAGTCACCGATGCAGGCGTGTGCGCGTGTGCGATTTTGGACGCACCGCCCATTGACATGGCGGCGTTGGACACCGACCAGCTGCGCATCGCGTTCGATGGCGACGCGGTGCTGTTTGATGAGGCAGGCGAGCTGTTGTCACGCACCGAAGGGCTGCAGGCGTTTCATGATTTTGAAGACCGCATGAGCGATGTCCCAATGAACAAAGGCCCGTATGCCGATTTTTTGATCAAGCTGTCGCAGTTGCAACGTCGTCTGCCGATGTCATTGGTCATCCCACCGATTCAAATTGCGCTGGTGACCGCGCGTAACGCGCCTGCCGATGTACGCGCCATCAAGACTTTGCGCGAGTGGGGCGTGAATGTGGATTTGGCGTTTTTTTTGGGTGGGTTAGAAAAAACCGCGGTGCTCAAAACCTTTGCGCCGCATATTTTCTTTGATGATTCGATTCACAATTACGACGCTGCCAAAACTGTCGTGCCATCGGGGCTTGTGCCATATCGCAGTGAGTCGCAGCTGTTTGCCGCCATCAATCACGACGACGACCGCGCCTTTGCTCCGCCGCATATTACCCTGCCTGTGCGCAAGCCCAAGGCGCACAAGTCCAGCGCGGCTAAGCCGACTGTTAAATAATCAGCGGTTAAAACCGCGCTAAGCTATAGCTTGGCCGATGATAAAACCAGCTAGCAAATCGTTAATTAGCGATGTGGTGACTTAAATTTTTAAGAATCTAATTTTAAGGGTTTTAATGGATAACAACACATCGAGCGTAACAGCTTGGCAAAATAGAACCAAAACCATGCAACAGCTAGTGCAAGAGCTGCAAAGTTTTGCTGACCAAAACTTAACAGTTGTTGTGACCGACGATGCGGGCGCGACGTTTAAAACGGTCAAACTTGTCAGCAAAGGCTTTGTCAGCGATGCTCAAGACCCAAACGCGGCTGAAACCGTGTATGGCGCGTTACACATTTAGCCAGACTAAAAAAATCCGCCTAAGCCGCCGATTTTGCTATAATAACGGTTTTTTTAAGTCGTCAGCGTGTTGAATATCACCCCATCCAACGCGCCGACTGAGCCGACAAAATCCACGGAGACGCGCCCATGCCAACCCGCCAACCATCCCCCAGCACGCGCCATGATGCGCCCGATGACGCGGTAAATTTTGCCCATTATCCCATCAAAACCATCGGGATTTTGGGCGGTGGGCAGCTTGGGCTGATGCTGGCGCAAGCTGCGTTGCCGCTTGGGCTGCGCTGCGTGTTCTTGGAAGACGCGCCATTTGCGCCTGCGCGTCTGCTTGGTCAAGTGTACCGCACTGAGCAATTTGAGGAATTTGCCCGTGCGGCAGATGTCTATACGCTGGAGTTTGAAAATACGCCCGTCTCCTCAGCGCAGCTGTTGGCGCAAACCTCGGCCCTGTACCCACCGCCCGACGCGCTGGCGGTGGCACAAGACCGCCTCAAAGAAAAAGCCTTATTTAATCAATTGGATATCCCAACCGTACCTTATCAAGCTGTCAATAACAAAGCCGAATTGCAAGCTGCGTGTGAGGGGTTGGGCGTGCCGTTGGTACTTAAAACCAGTCACGGCGGCTATGACGGCAAGGGACAATTTGTTATCCAGACGCTTGCTGATATCGACACGGCATGGGATGAGCTTGGCAACGCGGTAAACGACGCGCCGCTGATTGCTGAGGGCTTTATCCACTTTATGCGTGAGGTGTCTATCATTGCCGCGCGCGACCCACACGGCAACGTGGTGTATTATCCCTTGGTGGAAAATCACCACCACCAAGGCATGTTGGCAAAAACCATAGCACCTGCGCCCGATAGCGACACACTAACTGCCGACGCACAAGCCGCTATCAAAAAATTGCTTGAACACCTTGACTATGTTGGCGTGTTGGCGTTGGAATTGTTTGTTACCCAAGACGGGCTGCTTGCCAATGAAATCGCGCCACGGGTGCACAATTCGGGGCATTGGTCGATTGAAGGCGCGGTCACCAGTCAGTTTGAAAACCATATCCGCGCGGTGGCAGGCCTACCGCTGGGCGATACGCGCACCGTCGCGCCGTCTGTCATGCTCAATATCATTGGTGAATACCCTGATTTGGCAGCGGTGACGGCAGTGGCAGGCGCGCATGTGCATTTGTATGATAAAGAAGAACGCGATGAGCGTAAAATCGGGCATATCACCGTCATGCCTGCCAACCCAAGCGAATTGGACGCACGGGTGGCGGACGTGGTGGCGTGTCTGCCCAATACCATGGGGTTGTGATTTGGGCGCATAGGACGCCAGTCGGGTGAGCGATGGCAGCATGCAACCGTTTAACCACTCATACGTCTCACACATCACCGAACGGTTTTTGCGATTGAAAGTTAAATTCGTCCAACCGCCTCCATCCTACGAATAGCCCTCAGCGGTTTGCTTGGTGTCTTATGGGGCTTTAAATAAATGGCGCATTTTGTAAACTCGGGGCTGGCAAAATATAATGTCAATTTGCCGCCCTCGTAATATTCGGTTTTTTCAACCTTGCTAAGTGGATAGCCAAATGCCGTCGCGCCTTTAAGCTGATAAGTAGTGATGGCTTTGCGCGTATCCTCATACCCTGTTTTTACTGTCTTTTTGCGGACAATCGAGCTTTTATCATTCGTTGCCGTAAAACCACCGCCTTTAGGA
>NZ_JCADBW010000005.1:0-124622 GCF_059264685.1 Faucicola sp. SE7633
ACCGTTAGGATTGTCTTAGACACGAATTAGCTTAAGTGTGTGTTTGGAAACGTCTTACCAGTTAAGTTACTGCGTACTCGCAATTTAGTCTTAACTTAACTGTGGAATGTAAGACATTGAATATAGTGAGATGAGTATAGCAAAACTTATCGCATTTAACAATTGCCTTATATCCACCGCCTGAAGTCGCAGGTTTACGGCAACGAATGATAAAATGGCGGTGACGGAGGGATTCGAACCCTCGATACGGTAAACCCGTATGCAGCCTTAGCAGGGCTGTGGTTTCAGCCACTCACCCACGTCACCGAATTTTAGGTGTTAGCCAATCCTTGTGCCATGCCCTATCACATGCCAATCGGCATAGGATTGTGGGAGGGCATTATAACAGACGGTTTTAAAAATGCAAGTGTTTTGTAGCATTGGCGGCGACAATTTTTGCCCTGCTCGTGACGCTGTCGTTGGTCTGGGCATACCGCTGTGACAACACAAGACTTTCTGGCAAAAATATGCCAAAATGCCGATACATGCAGGCAAGTTTTTTGTGGCAATTTGGCGAATTTTGGCAGGTTGAATATGGCGATGCGTCCAACGGTGTTGTGTTTTTCGGGGCTTGACCCGTCTGGTGGGGCCGGTTTGCAGGCAGATATTGAGGCGATTGGGCAGTCGGGAGCCCATGCGGCGGTGGTGTGCACGGCTTTGACGGTGCAAAGCTCGCAACAGGTGTATGGGTTTGAGCCGTGTGAGGCGGCATTGTTGCGTGAGCAGGCGCAAACGGTGTTGGCAGATTTGCCAGTGCGCGCGGTCAAGTCGAGTATGCTGGGCACAACGGACAACATCGCGCTACTTGCTGAGCTGTTTGCCTCGGGGGTGATTGCACGCGGCACGCCGTATGTGCTTGACCCTGTGTTGGTTGCCAATAGTGGTGGGGCATTGGGCGATAAGACGACGTTGGTGGCGGCGTTTGGTCAGTTGTTGGCGTTTGCCACGCTGGCGACGCCCAATAGCCATGAGCTGCGTGATTTAACGGGGATTGATGATTTGGACAAGGCGGCGCGTGATTTGTGTCAGCGTGGTTGTCGTGCGGTTTTGGTTAAGACGGCGCATGAAAACCATGCCCATGCCATTGAGCAGACGCTATACGCGTGTGCTGGCGATACGGTGCGGCAGGTGTACCGCACACGCTTGCCGCGGCTGACAGGTGAGTATCACGGCTCAGGCTGTAGTTTGGCAAGTTATGTGGCAGGGCGTTTGGCGATGGGTGATGATTTGGCGGTGGCGATGCAATGCGCGGATATTTGGGAGCAGCAGATACTACGCGCGGCAGATATCCCACATGCCGATGGGCAGCGCATTCCAAAGCGGTTTTGGTATGTTTAAAGGTTGTTGTGCTGAAATAGGGTATCAGTCGATAAGGCATAAAATTGTCGTGGCATAATCTGCAAGCGGATTGGGGAACGATTGGCGTGGTGGTGCATACGCTGATCACGTTGGTGTTGGTGGTGCGCGTGTTGCTGCAGCAGCGCAACAACAGCGTGGCCATTGCGTGGATTGCAATTTTGTTTGCCTTGCCGATGATTGGGTTGGTGGCGTATCTGCTGTTTGGTGAGGTCAATATCGGGCGGCGTTATCGCAAGCGCAGTATGACGGCGCAGCAGATTTTGGCGGATTTTGCGCGCAGTCAGGCGATTGATTTTAACCAGCAGGTGCAGGATTTGTCTGACAGTGCGGCACAAATCAGCCGTTTGGGTTTTCGTAAAACGGGTTTGGGGGTGTATGACGGGCATACGACGACGCTTTTGACTGAGTCGGCGGCGATGTTTGACCACCTGCTGGCGGATATTCATGCGGCTAAGCGGCTGATTATTTTAGAGTTTTATATTATTTATCCCAAAGGGCGTGTTGAGGCACTGCTAACGGCGCTGATGGCGGCAGCACAACGCGGTGTGACGTGCCATGTGCTTGCCGATAGCGTTGGTAGTTTTGATTTTTTTGCCAGTCCATGGGTGGCAAGGCTGCGCGCGGCAGGGGTATGGGTGCATGAGTCGTTGCCCGTTGGGCTGTTTAAGACGTTGGTCAAGCGCATTGATATCCGCAATCATCGTAAAATTGCGGTGTTTGATGGCAATATTGGCTACACGGGCAGTTTTAATTTGGCTGACCCCAAGGTGTTTAAGCAAAATGCCAACGTTGGGCAATGGATTGATGTGCTGATGCGCATTGAAAATGCGCCGACAATGGCGGACGCGCCACGGGTGAATGTGGTGCAAGCCATGCTGCTGGTCGCGTCGGCGGATATCAGCGCTGAGACGCAGGACAATTTGTCCAGTCTTGAGCAGTCAATTAACCAGTTTACCAAACGCCTGTACACGGCAACCACGCCTGAGAGCCTGTCGCCCACCTCAATGCTGTATGTGATGGCAGGGCCGCGTGAGCGTGAGGAGGTGGCGTTGTCTGCGCCCAAGGCCGATGCCACCGCGCTTGCGACACTGCCGTCACGATTTGCGCCTGTTGAGAACGTTGCGCTACAGTTGATACCATCCGCGCCTGAGCTGACGGGGCATGTGATTTATGAAACGTTGCTGTCAGCGATTTTTAGCGCGCGTCAGTCGGTGACCATCACCACCCCGTATTTTGTCCCCGATACGCCGCTGCTGATTGCGCTGACAACGGCAGCAAAACGCGGCATTCGGGTGACGCTGAATTTGCCCAAAAAGGTGGATTCAAATTTGGTGCATTATGCGTCGCGCGCGTATTATGAGCCGCTGCTGACAACGGGGGTTGAGATTGCGCTGTTCACAGGTGGGCTGCTGCATGCCAAAATCGTGACGATTGATGACGATTATTGCCTGTTTGGCACGGTCAATATGGACATGCGCAGTTTTTATTTGAACATGGAAGTTAGTGTGGCGATTTATAGCCCGGCGCTGATTGCACAGATTGCTGCCTGTCAAACGCGCTATCTTGCCCACAGCGAACGTTTGACGCTGGCAGCATGGCGGCAACGCGGCTATGTCAGTCAGTTGGTCGATAACGGCATTCGGCTGTTAAGTCCGCTGTTATAAAACCGCACGGGCAAAAGTTAAACCAATCATAACGCACGTGATACGTTGGTTTGGCGTTGGGTATGCTAAGATTTGACCATCAAACTTTTGTTTAAACCATAAAATTTTTGCCCAATACAAGGAACTATCCCATGAGTCAAATCAACACCCCTCAACTGACCGAAGACGATTTAGACGATCCAAAAGCCCGCGATGATATGCACGTGTTAGCCGATGCTGAAGACGATGCGGCACTCTCTGCCAGCCACATCGCCACGCCCGAAGAAGGCTTAACACCCATGCACCGCCAAAACATCAACGAAAGCCGCGTTGATGAGGTGTTGGTCGAAGATGCGCTGAACAAAGACCACTATTCTGATATCCGCGATATCGCCGATTCAGAGGCGATTGATTTGAGCTTTGATGACTGATTGGTTTGACAGTAGCAGGTGACACGCGTGCCTGATGCGGCGCGCTTTTTTGTTGCCTGCTATTGCGTCGCTGTCCAGCGCAACATAGCATCTAGCACCGTTTTGGCTTTGGGGTTAAAGCGCACGTTGGGCTGGTTAATCAGCCCAACGACGGCATACCACTGCCCTGATTGGCTGTGTACATAGCCTGCCATGCCAATGGTGTCATCCAGCGTACCCGTTTTGATCCACGCCCGCCCGATGGCAGGGTGATTGGGGTCGCGTGCTTTGAGCTCGCGCATAGTGCCCGTCTCGCCTGCCACGCTCAGCGATTGGCGATAGACATTAAAATCCTTGTGCGTGTAGGCATAGCCCAGCAGCGCTGCAAGGCTGTTTGGCGTGACGCGGCAATCGCGGCATAGCCCCGATGCGCGCGACATGACGGGCGGCGGCGCATCGGGTAGATGTTGCCGCCACCACCGCGCGATAAAATCAAACGTCTTTGGATAATCGCTGACCGTTTGGTTGTCGGCATACAGTGGCAATGACAAGGCGACTTGCTCGGTCATGACATTGTTAGAATAGTGGTTGATATCGGCGATAATATCGGCAAGCGGTGCAGAACTGGCATACGCCAGCAGCTTTGGGCGCGTGTGACGCATAATCCAACGCTGTCGCCACGTGGGGTCAGGCGTGATGTCATCAACAAAGCCAAGCTGCCCACCAAATTCAGGAAACTGCTGCTGCCACTCATAGCGAATGGTGTTTTTTGCCAGTCGATTGGGGTCGGCATAGGTCAGCCAGCGCTGCTGTGCGCCGCAGTTCACCGACGGATTTTGATGAAAGCTTAACCCCGTGGGCGTTAAGTCGGCAATCCAATCATCCTTTGACAGCTTACATGGTGTGCGCGTGACAGCAAGTGTTTGCGGTGCACTAAAATCCGTCATTTGCGGTGATACCTTGACCCGAAAGCCCGCAATGTCAGCGGCCTTGAGCGTGTTACTTGCCATGCTTGCCTGTGTGGTGGGCTCGATGGTGGCGGGGGTGGGCGTGCTGGCTATTGTTGGGGCAGTGGCTGCGGTTTTGCCAAATGGCTCAAGCGTCACAGTCAGCGTGCCAAAGTTGATTAGCAGCGCGTTGGGCATGGCGTTGTAAGGCCGCAAGCCCTTGCCATCAAAGGCATTGGGGTCGAACCCCACCTCACCAAAGCGGCGGCTGTCAATCATCACGCTACCTGTGACGCGCTTGATGCCATGCGCTTTGACTTGGGCAAGTAAATCACTGAGCTGCTCAGCGGTCAATTTGGGATCGCCACTGGCCTTGATGATGATATCACCGTACAACGTGCCACGCCACACGATGCCATGCTGATACAGCTTGGTTTGCCACATGAAATCCTTGCCCAACGTATCAAGCGCGATGAGCGTTGGTATCAGTTTTTGGGTAGATGCAGGGGTGCGCGGCGTGTTGGCATGATAAGTGATGACCTCGACAGGCTTTGGCGCAGCGTCGTTGGTCATCGGCAAATTGGGCAACCGCGCGACCACGATGCTGACGTTGTCGGGGTTTAGATTTGCGGCGTTGATGGCGGTTTGTAGGCTTGCAGGCAAGGTATCGGGCGCAAGCGCGGTGGTTTGGGCGTGGCTCAACGTGGCTTGACCAAGACCGCACACAGCCGCGCAAGCAAAGACAAGTCGGGTTAAGCAAGGGCGTAAGGTTGGTTGCATTTTTCTACATTTTTATGAATGGCGGTGACTATCGAATGGCGGACGGGTCTGCTAAACTGGCTGTCTTTCACGCTGGGCAGACGTTGGCCGTCGGTTTGGCGTTTGGTGACATTTTTAGGGCGACGTGATTTAGGACAGATTATGGGCACAACACCAGCCACTCATCGGGCATACCGCCGCACGGCAACAACATTGGGCAAACTGACCGCGCTCAGCCTTGCGTTAGCACTTGGCATCACAGGCTGTCAGCGTAACACCAATGCCCCAAATGATGCAACCACCACGGCAGCCGATAGCGCACCGACTACCACCCCTGCCGCGCCCAAACCCATCGACGCAGTACCCGTTGGTGAGCCGATAGCCCCACCTGCCTCAGCCGTGCCCATTGTGCCTGTGCCGCAAGCACCTGCCCCTGCCAGTGTTGCCATTCAGCCGCGCGCGCAAGCGGCCGAAGCCAACGACACGCCCACGGCGCAAACCTCACCTATCGAAGCGGTCGCACCACAAGCACCTGCCGCCATGCCAAAAGCTGACACCCCAACGGCCAGCAACACCGCCAATCCAACG
This sequence comes from Faucicola sp. SE7633, assembly GCF_059264685.1. Classification (NCBI taxonomy): domain Bacteria; kingdom Pseudomonadati; phylum Pseudomonadota; class Gammaproteobacteria; order Moraxellales; family Moraxellaceae; genus Faucicola; species Faucicola sp. SE7633. Next base: position 5,746 of record NZ_JCADBW010000005.1, read on the forward strand.
CCCAAACCCACCGCGCCAACCAAACAAGACCTGCTACGCGCCGATTTGACCAAACTGTTTCACACCATCAACGAGTTTGACCGCGAATCACAAGCCAAGCAAGCCGAAATTGGCCAAAAAATGCAAACGGCAAAAACACCGCAAGAGCAAGCCAAGCTATTTAAGCAAATCGTCAATCAAATGACCCAGCAAAAAAACACCTTGGCAAAATTGCAGTTTAGTGACCCACGCGTCACCCAAGTGCGCGATATGATGGTCGAAAGCGTCAATCAGTCCATCGCAGGCACGCAAGCGATGATCAAAAATCCAACAGCCACGCCCGAAACCCATCCTGAAATCGTTGAGCATATGCAAAAGTCACAAGATATTGCCGTCAAAGCACGTGACCGTTTGATGAAACTTACACAAGAAGCCGAAGGCGACGCTGCGCCCAAAAACAGCAAGACCCAACGCCAATAAATTTTGCTACCTTGATTTAAACATCAACGCTTAAAAAAATCAACCAACCGCTTGTATGACAAACGGTTGGTTTTTTTATACAAACGCAATCATGCCTAAATTTTGTTTGTTCATATCTATTCAGGCTTAACGGTCACCAACACGCGCACGCTGTCAGCCACCAACGCAAGCTGCGCCAACGCTTGTTCACCTTGCGCTTGTATACGCTCTAACGCGCTAATCTCGCTGTCACGTACGTTAGGATTGACGCGCTGTAGATAGCGTAACCGCTCAATCTCACGTTGCCAACGCTGCTGAAACACGCGCTGCGCCTGCTCGGCGATGGCAGGTAGCTGGGCGGCGGCAATGGTTTGCGCCTGTTCAAACCGCTGCTCGATGATATCACGCCGTGCCTTGATGACCTGCCGCGCACGGGTTTTATCCAACCGCTGAATGTACGGTGCGATCATATCACTGGCGATTTTTTCGCTAAAATCTGTGCCTTGTTGGCTCAAAAATACCCGAATCAGCGGCGTGGGCAAGTATGCAGGCAAGTTCAACAACTTAGGCGCGATCGCCTCAACACGAAAATTGACCTCAACCAACAGCATACCCTCAGGCATCGCACGGCTTTGCAGCAAAGCGACCGTGGCATTGCCAAACGTGCCGTGTGTTACTGTATCAAAAATGCTTTGCATAAACGGGTGTTCATAGCTCATAAACGCCACGTCTTCGCGCACCAGTGCGTGCTCACGCTCAAACGTTAGTGTCATGCCCTCTTCAGGTACAGACAAACCCTGCAGCGCGACTTCATCACTGGGTTGCAGCACCAACGAACCGTCACGTTGCCCACTATACTCCAAATTAATCGCACTTAAAAAATCTTCAAACAAACGCGGTAAGCTGTGGGTATCATCAAACTCGCGCAGCGTGTCGGCGATTTTTCGTGCCACGCGTGGACGGCAAGAGTTATATTCCAGCAGACGGTCGCGTCCTTGTTGTAGCGCGTCTTCTAAATCAAATCGCAGCGCGCGCCCTTGAGCGATTAACGCCTCTAACGCCGCGGCATTGGTTAGCACCTCGCCATCATCTAGCGTCAAATCCTTACCCTCAAGCACGGGCTTGAGCTCAACAATCAGCTGCTCTTGTACACTTTGCGCGGTCGGTGAAATTTGGCTAAAGATATTCAATGCCTCATCATACCAACGATACAGCCGTGCCGTTGCTGTGCCCTCGACATATGGCACATGAATGGTGATGTCATGCTGCTGCCCGATGCGATCAAGCCGCCCAATGCGCTGCTCAAGGGTATCGGGATTGGCAGGCAAATCAAACAATACCAAATCACTGGCAAATTGAAAATTGCGCCCCTCTGAACCAATCTCGGATGCAAGTAGCACCTGCGCCCCTGCATGATCAGCAAAATACGCCGCCGCTTGGTCGCGCTCAAGCAGCGTCATCTGTTCGGTAAACAGCGCGGTTTTGATCCCACCATGTAAGCGCAGCACTGCGTCTAGGCTCTCCACCGTCGCGCCACTACGCGCAATCAATAGCACCTTATGATAACGCAACGTATGGCGCAGCAGGTCAATCAGCCACGGCACGCGTGGATCATCTTGCAGCCATTCGCCATCGGGCGACAGCTCCTCACTCCACAGCTGTTCACGCAATTTGCCATGCGTGTGCAGGGTATCGCGCCAACTGTCTGGCAGCGCCAGCGCATAGCCGATGGCATGGCGACCACGAAAACCGTCAATCAGCTGCGCCACACTGTCACGGGTGTTGCGAAACAGCACGCGCCCCGTGCCATGACGGTCAAGCAACTCATGAATTGTCTGCGCACGCCCTGCTTCATCATCGCTGATATCATGCCCAAGCAAGCCTGCCAACGCCTGTTGCTGGCGTTCGCTCAATGGCGTATCACCAAGCAGCACCTCGGCAATCGCCGCAATTTGGGCAAATTTTGCCTCACTGTCCAAAAACTCGTCCAAATCCGCAAAGCGGTGTGGATCAAGCAAACGTAACCGCGCAAAATGGCTTTCAAGCCCCAACTGCTCGGGCGTTGCGGTCAATAGTAGCACGCCATCCGTCTGCGCGGCAAAACGCTCAACCAACTGGTAGTTGTCATTACCGCCATTTTCGCTGTGCCAATGCAGATGGTGCGCCTCATCAACCACCAACAAATCAAAACCTGCCGCCAGCGCCTTATTCGCCAAATCAGCATGGTCAAGTAGCAAATCAAGACTTGCGATGATACATTGCTCGGTCAAAAACGGATTTTGCTCGGGATCATGCTCGGCAATCGCCGCCGTGCGCACCAAGTCCATAATCGCAAAATCAAGATTAAAACGCCGCTTAAGCTCAATCATCCACTGGTATTGCAAGCTATCAGGCACAAGCACCAACACGCGCGCCGCCTTGCCCGTGAGCAACTGCTGGTGAATAATGAGCCCTGCCTCGATGGTCTTACCAAGCCCCACCTCATCGGCAAGCAGCACACGCGGTGCAAGGCGTTTACCCACCTCGTGGGCGATATACAACTGGTGCTCGATGATATCGACACGCGCGCCCATCAAACCACGCAGCGGATGGCTGGCTAAATTGCCTTGCGTGTGTAGCAGACGTTGGCGCAGCTCATACCAGCTGTTGTCATGCAAGCGATTGGCAAGCAAACGCTCAAGCGGTTTGGCAAGGGTCAGATTGGCTGCCAACCGCGTCTCCATCAGCGGCTTGTCGCTTTCTTCTACATGGTATTTGTACACGCCGTCGTGCTCTTCGGCAGCGCGCACGGTGTAGGTGTTACCATCTTGGTCTTGGATGCTGTCACCGACCTTGAACACCACACGCGACAACGGTGCTGACGCTTTGGCATACACGCGCATAGCCTCACTTTGGGCAAACAACACCTGCACGCTGCGCTCATCAACCAATACCACCACGCCAAGCCCAAGCTCGCTTTCGGTGTCTGATAAATACCGCTGTCCTATGGCAAAATCCGTCATACTACCTCACCGCTTACCGCTGTTATTTTTACCGTTGCATGCCCGCTGCCGCGCTGTCATTATCTGCCTAAATTTGGCAACCCAGCACACCATTGGCACTTCATTATGATGCGTGCCGATGGCGTAAAATCAAGGTTTGGCGCGTATTTTAGCCGTATTTTCAACGCGTGAATGCCTATAAAATCCGACCCAACTAGCGCACATCCAGCCCCAGATCCGCCAACGCTTGGCGCAACGTGGCGATATTATACACCGCATGGGCTTTGACCGTATTTTCAAAATACACAAATAACGTGTCAAAATTCGCCTGCTGATTGGCAATCGACTGTGCCCATGCCTGCATTTGCGGCGCACTGTAGCGATAATCGTGCCGCTCGCTGGCACTGTGTGCATCCCACCAATTCGGATTTTTGCCATGTAAACGCAAATACCCTACACGACTGGTAAACACCAATCGACTGTCGGGCAAGCCTGATACATCGGGATAATCAACGCTGCACCAAATCAGTCCTCGCTCAGCAAAACTGTGATACACCTGCGGCGTATGCCAACTGGCATGACGAAACTCAATCGCCAATGGCATACCGCCAAACCAGCCGACCAACTGCGCCAAATACCGCCGATGCGCGATGGTACGGTCAAAACCGTGCGGAAACTGTAACAGCAACGCCGCCAAACAATCATGCTCACAAATCGGGGCAATGGCGTGTAAAAATGCCTGCGCGCTGTCGCAGGTTGCGCGTAACGTGTGGCTAAAATCTTGGTGTAGCTTGATGGCAAACTTGACCTGCCCACCAGACTTTGCCAACATGCCCTCAAAAGCCTTGCGCCCAAGTGGGGCATAAAAACTGCTGTTGATTTCTACACTGGCATAATGCGCGGCATACGCCTGCAAAAAATCGGTTTTTTTGGTCTCAGGTGGGTACAACACACCAAGCAAATCCGTGTCACTGTAGCCACCTGTGCCTAAATAAATCGTCATAGCTGCCACACGGCCATTGCCCACAGCAATGCCAATAGCAAAAGTGCCATCAACTGCGCCGCAGAGCCCACGTCTTTGGCGATTTTGGCAAGCGGATGGCGTTCGGTCGACGTGTGGTCGATCGCCGCTTCAATGGCGGTATTAAACAGCTCAACCACCACCGAAAAAAACGACGCAAGCACCAAAACCATCTTGACCACAAGGTCAAACGGCATAAATACCAACACAACCAGCAGCGCGGCATTGAGCCATGTCACTTGCCGAAACGCTGCCTCATTGTGGTATGCCGCCAAAAAACCATCGCGTGAATAACCTGCCGCTTTGATGATCCGCATCACGCCTGTTTTGCCTTTGGCTTGGGCAGCATAGCCTGTCAGATTGCTGTTATTTGAGGATTTAGACGATTGATTCATAGTGTCTGCCGGTCAAAACGCTAACGTTTAGTTTACTGGATTTTGAGCCCAATAGGCAGAAACTGCCCACATCATGTAAAAAAACAGCCGGTCATCGACCAGCTGTTTTTTTGGTTAAACGTTCAAACAAGCATTACCAACCAGTAACTTCTTGAACTTTTTCACCGATTTTTGATGGATCACGGGTGTAGGCGATACCTGCGTCTTCAAACGCTTTGAATTTCTCTTCGGCTGTGCCTTTACCGCCTGAGATGATCGCGCCTGCGTGTCCCATACGCTTACCTTTTGGCGCTGTCACACCAGCGATGTAGCCAATCACAGGTTTGGTGACGTGTTCTTTAATGTACGCTGCCGCTTCTTCTTCTGCCGTACCACCGATTTCACCAATCAATACGATGGCTTCGGTTTGTGGGTCATCTTGGAACAGTTTTAGCGCGTCAATTTGGTTCATACCAGGGATGGGGTCGCCACCGATACCGATACAGGTTGATTGACCAAAGCCCAATTTGGTGGTTTGTGCCACGGCTTCATAGGTCAAAGTACCTGAGCGTGAGATGATACCCACTTTGCCGGGTTGATGGATGTGACCTGGCATGATGCCGATTTTGCACTCACCGGGGGTAATCACGCCAGGGCAGTTTGGCCCAACGATACGGATGATTTGCTCACCTTTTTCGGTCAAGTCTGCATTGACGTTTTCTAGATAGCGTTTGGCTTTTAGCATGTCAAGCGTTGGCACGCCTTCGGTGATGATGACGATTAGTTTAACGCCAGAGTCAATCGCTTCAATCACTGAATCCAACACGAATGGTGCAGGCACATAGATTACCGACGCATCCGCGCCAGTTTCTTTGACCGCTTCATCCATGGTGTTAAATACAGGTAAGCCTAGGTGAGTAGTCCCGCCTTTACCTGGGGTCACACCGCCGACAACTTTAGTGCCGTATTCAATGGCTTGTTCTGAGTGGAACGTACCGTTTTTACCCGTAAAACCTTGCACCAACACTTTGGTGTCTTTATCAATCAATACACTCATGGTTGTTCCTTTTATTTTAACAAAATTTTATCAATCTATTGCATTAAGCGTTTTGCACGGCTTCAACGACTTTTTTACCTGCGTCTGACAAGCCTTGTGCTGAAATCAATTTCAAGCCTGACTCGTCAAGCAGTTTTGCGCCCAATTCGGCGTTGTTGCCCTCAAGACGCACCACGACAGGCACAGTCACATTGACTTCTTTGACCGCCGCGATAATAGCTTCAGCAATCATGTCACAGCGTACGATACCGCCAAAGATGTTAATTAACACGGCTTTGACTGAGTCGTCATCCAAGATGATTTTAAACGCTTCAATCACGCGCTCTTTGGTCGCACCGCCGCCCACGTCTAGGAAGTTAGCAGGTTGTCCACCGTATAGCTTGATGATATCCATGGTTGCCATGGCAAGGCCTGCGCCATTGACCATACAGCCGATATTGCCCTCGAGTGCAACGTAGTTTAGGTCAAATTCAGACGCTTTAAGCTCGCGCTCATTTTCTTGGCTCTTATCGCGAAGTTCAGCGACGTTTGGCAGACGGTACAAAGCGTTTGAGTCGATACCAACTTTGGCATCCACACACGCCAAGTCACCATTTTCACGCACGGCTAGTGGGTTGATTTCAAATAGCGCAAAGTCATTTTCGATAAATGCACGATAGGCGCCCGTCATCAATTTGGCAAATGCGTTGATTTGCTTGTCTTTGAGACCCAATTTGAACGCCACTTCACGCGCTTGGTTTGGCATCAAACCAACCAAAGGATCAACCACAACTTTGATGATTTTTTCGGGGGTTTCTTCGGCAACTTTTTCGATTTCAACGCCGCCTTCGGTTGATGCCATGAACACCACGCGACGCGCTGAGCGGTCTACCACCGCGCCCAAATACAATTCGGTTTGCACAGGGTACATGTCTTCAGCAACCAACACGCTGTTTACAGGCTGGCCGTTGGCATCGGTCTGATAGGTCACCAAATTGGTGCCAATTAGGCTATCGGCAACTTCTTTGGCTTCTTCGCGTGATTTCACAACTTTTACGCCGCCTGCTTTACCGCGGCCGCCTGCGTGTACTTGGGCTTTGATGACGGCAAATTTGCCACCCATTTTGTCAAACGCTTGTGCTGCTTCGTCACCATTGTGTGCCAAGATGCCTTGTTGAACAGGCAAGCCGTATTTAGCAAGAAGTTCTTTGGCTTGATACTCATGTAAATTCATGAATTTATCCTCATTTTTGCTGTAAAAAACGTTATATAAAAATTGTCAAACGCTTACTTGGTTATGCCAAACCGCCTGTTATTCGTCCAAACGATTTGGCAACCTTCATTTTTGCAAGGGCTTATTTACGCTTGCGTTGAATCGCGTGAATCGCGCGCCCATCGGCTGATAGTACCGCTTCATGCACGGCTTCAGAAATGGTTGGGTGAGCAAATGTCATCAACTGCAAGTCTTCAATGCTTGAGACAAATTCCATCGCAATCATGCCTTGATGGACGATGTCGCCTGCACCTGCTGACACAGCGTGCATACCCAGCAGACGATCTGTTTTGGCATCGGCAACCACCTTGATAAAGCCTTGACCTTCACCTGCGGCCAACGCGCGACCATTTGCCGCTAGGCTAAACTGCCCTGTTTTGACCTCAATACCTTGCGCTTTGGCCTGCTCTTCGGTCATGCCAACCCATGCAATTTCTGGATGGGTATAAATCACGCTGATGATGGTGTCATAATTGACTTGAACTTTTTCACCATGAATGCGCTCAACCGCCATCATGCCTTCTTCCATTGCTTTGTGGGCAAGCATTGGGCCGCGCACCAAGTCACCGATGGCATACACGCCATCAAGGTTGGTTTTGCAGTAGTCATTGACTGCCACCAAACCACGTTCGGTGAGCTCAACGCCAGCATCTTCACCAAGCAAGTTTTCTTTGTAAGCACGGCGACCCACGCACACAATCAACTTGTCAAAGGTTTCTTCTTGCGTTTCGCCTTTGGCATCGGTGGTGACAACCACTTTGCCGTCTTTGACCTCTGCCTTGGTGACTTTGGTATCAAGGCGGATATCCAAACCTTGTTTGGTCAAAAGCTTCAATGCTTCTTTGCTGACCGCGCTGTCTGCTGCTGCCAAGAAGGTTGGCATGGCTTCATACACCACCACTTCTGCGCCCAAACGCCGCCATACTGAACCCAGCTCAAGTCCAATCACCCCTGCGCCAATCACCCCTAGACGCGCAGGCACTTCAGCAAAATCAAGCGCACCTGTCGAATCAACGATGTATTCATGATCGATGGGCGCAACGGGAATATCAATCGGCACAGAGCCTGATGCCAAAATCACGTTTTTGGCAGTCAAGGTCACTGCATCGCCACCATCTAATGGGGTGAACTGAACTTTTTTGTCCGCGCCTTTACCATCAATCAGCGTGCCTGTGCCTTGTAGCCAGTCGGCTTTATTGCCTTTTAGCAAGGCTGCCACACCGCCTGTCAATTGTTTCACAATCGCATCTTTGCGCGATAGCATTTTGCTGATGTCAATGGCAACTTCGCCTGTGCTGATACCATGCTCTGCCACGTCATCTTTAATCATTTCATAACGGTGTGAGCTATCAAGCAAGGCTTTTGATGGGATACAGCCGACGTTTAAGCACGTGCCGCCCAATGCTGGTTCACCTTTGTGTACGCGTTTTTCGATACAGGCCACACTCATGCCCAGCTGACCTGCACGGATTGCCGCTTCATAGCCGCCTGGGCCGCCACCGATGATGATTAAATCGTATGAATCTTTCATAATTTTTCCTAAGGTTATAATTGTTTAATATGGCTTAATTTTTCGACAATAAGGCTTATTACAAAATAAGCCCTATTATCTAAAAACGTTGCAACCATGGGTGGTTAAATTACAAATCCAAAAGCAGCATTGCAGGATCTTCCACCAACTCTTTGATGGTTACCAAGAACTGTACCGCTTCTTTACCATCAATCATGCGATGGTCATATGACAATGCCAAGTACATCATTGGCAAAATTACCACTTGACCATTGACCGCCATCGGACGCTCTTGGATTTTGTGCATACCCAAGATAGCGGTTTGTGGTGGGTTCAAGATTGGCGTTGATAACAATGAACCAAATACACCGCCGTTGGTGATGGTGAAAGTACCGCCTGTCATCTCATCAATACCAAGCTTGCCTTCGCGTGCTTTGCTAGCATAGTCACCAATGCCGCGCTCGATATCTGCCATGCTCATTTGGTCGGTATCACGCAACACAGGCACCACCAAGCCGCGGTCGGTTGATACGGCAACACCAACATCATAGTAACCATGGTAAACGATATCATTGCCATCAATCGATGCATTCACCGCTGGGAAGCGTTTTAAGGCCTCAGTGGCAGCTTTGACAAACAATGACATAAAGCCAAGTTTGACACCGTGGCGTTTTTCAAAACGCTCTTTGTATTGGCTGCGCATATCCATGATAGGCTTCATATTGACTTCGTTGAACGTCGTCAGCATGGCGGTTTCTTGCGTTGCCGACATCAGACGCTCTGCCACACGTTGGCGCAAACGCGTCATCGGTACGCGTTTGTCCGCGCGTTGTCCAACCGCATCGGCAACCGCTTGTCCATTGTCAGCTTTGATGTTGGCGTTGGCTTTCAAGGTTGGGTTTGCCATGTCTTGCTTGGTCACACGCCCACCACGACCTGTGCCTTCCACGTCAGCAGGATTGATACCTGTGGTGTTAGCGGCTTTGCGCACCGCTGGGCTTTGGTCTTTGTGGGGTTGCTCCGCGCTGTCAGATTTGGCTTGTACAGGTGCTGCTACCGATTCTGGTGGTACAGTTGTGCCTTGGTCTGATTCGCTATCCGACGATTTTTCTTGCGTCTGCTGGTTGTCTGCTGCGGCCGTGTCGCTTGATTTTTCGCTGGTCGCGCCTTCGTTAAGCTCGCCAATCACTTCATCAGACAACACGGTGTCATCGACTTGTTTGATGATTTTGCCCAATACACCATCAGCTTGGGCAACAACTTCTAGGACGACTTTATCGGTTTCAATCTCTGCCAATACGTCATCGCGCTTAACTTGGTCACCTTCAGCAAAGTTCCAGCTTACAATCGTGCCATCGGCAACCGATTCTGGAAATACGGGGGCTTTAATCTCGCTCATTTTAATGCTCCTGATGTAATCAGTTTGTTTAATGCAAATGGTTTGTTTCGTTTATTTAAGGTATTGCAGTTTAAGCCAGGCTCAAATTTTGTACACAAATCAGGGCAATACATGGTATTGCCCGAATTTTTATTTGTTCTCTACGTCTTTTGCGCTTGCCTTGTCGTCGGCTGGTTGCTCATCGATGCCAAGGGCTTCATTAACCACGCGTTTTTGCTGCTCAACGTGCATCTGCATCAAGCCTGCCGCTGGTGCTGCCGATGACGGACGTGCTACGGGCTCACGTAGATAGGCTTTGGTTGGGCGTTTAGCAGGTTTTGGTGGCGCAAATAAGCGGAACATATGCGGTGCAATGTAGTACCAAGCTCCTTGGTTACGCGGCTCTTCTTGTGCCCATACGATATCTTCAAGGTTTGGATATTTTTTCACTTCCTCAAGCATGCGTTCTTCAGGCAGCGGATATAACTGCTCAATGCGCACCAAAGCAACATTGTTTAGTCCAAGCTCGCGGCGTTTTTCCAGTAGATCATAGTATACCTTACCGCCACAGAATACCAAACGCGTAACCTTATCGGCGTTCAAATCATCGATTTCTGAAATAACGGTTTCAAAACGACCGTTTGCCAATTCATCAAGCGTTGATACCGCCAGTTTATGACGCAGCAAGCTCTTAGGCGACATCACAATCAATGGCTTGCGCGCAGGGCGTAGCACTTGACGGCGCAGCGCATGAAAAATCTGCGCAGGCGTGGTTGGCGTGACAACCTGCATGTTGTCTTCTGCACACAGCTGCAAATAACGCTCTAAACGTGCCGAGGAGTGCTCAGGGCCTTGGCCTTCATAGCCATGTGGTAACAACATGGTCAAGCCGCACAGGCGTTGCCACTTGGTCTCCCCACTTGAGATAAACTGGTCGATAACAACCTGTGCACCGTTGGCAAAGTCACCAAACTGGGCTTCCCAAATCACCAAGGCATTGGGTGCGGTGGTGGCATAACCATACTCAAACGCCAATACGGCTTCTTCGGACAATAGCGAGTTAAAGGTGTCAAAACGTGCCTGCTCAGGGTTTAAGTTCGCCAACGGGACATACATTTGACCGTCTTGGATGTTGTATAGCTCGGCATGACGATGTGAGAACGTACCACGTCCCACGTCTTCACCCGTGATACGGACAGGGTGCCCTGCATCCACCAAGGAGGCATAGGCCAACGTTTCGGCCGCACCCCAGTTTAGGGGCTCTTCACCCGTTTGCATAGCAAGGCGTTGCTCAACAACTTTTTTGACCTGACGTTGTAGTTCAAAACCTTCGGGTAGCTGCGCCACGCGCTCACCATAGGCTTTAAGCTGTTCAATGCTGACACTCGTATCCCATTCATCAACCAAGTCATGGCCTAAATACGGAGTCCAATCAACGAACAAAGAGCGGTTAGGCTGCATTACCAACGCGCTGGCAACGTATTCACCCTTATCCAGTGAATCACGGTAGTCGTCTTCAAGCTCAGTGGCTTGTTGCTCGGTGATAACCCCTGCTTCTACCAATTTTTTGGCGTAGATTTCACGGGTTGATGGCAACGCACGGATTACTTTATACATCAATGGTTGCGTCGCTGAAGGCTCATCTGCCTCGTTGTGACCATTGCGGCGATAGCAATACAAATCCACAACGATATCTTTATGGAAGGTCTTGCGGTAATCGTGTGCCAACTGCGCAATAAATACCACCGCCTCTGGGTCATCACCGTTTACATGGAAAATCGGCGCGTGTACCATCTTGGCAATGTCAGTACAATATTCGGTAGAACGCGCATCCTCTAAACGGCTGGTGGTAAAACCGATTTGGTTATTAATCACGATATGAATAGTGCCGCCTGTCGCGTACGCACGCGTTTGCGACATTTGGAACGTTTCTTGGTTCACACCTTGACCCGCGAATGCTGCATCGCCGTGCACCACAATCGGCAAGACTTGGTTGCCTGTGGTATCGTCACGACGCACTTGCCGTGCACGTACCGAACCAATCAACACGGGCGAGACGATTTCTAGATGTGATGGGTTAAATGCCAACGCCAAGTGCGCTTCACCGCCTGGGGTCATGACGTTTGATGAAAAACCTTTATGGTATTTGACGTCACCTGAACCATGTTTTGGCGCAACTTTACCATCGAATTCATCAAACAAATCTTTAGGATTTTTACCCAAGATATTGACCAACAAGTTCAGGCGTCCACGGTGCGCCATGCCGATAACCATCTCTTTGGTACCGTTTTCACCAGCACGCTGGATCATCTCATGTACCATCGGGATAAAGCTTTCGCCACCTTCAAGACCAAAACGCTTCACGCCCGTGTACTTACGCGCCAAGTATTTTTCTAACCCTTCAGCAGCGGTTAGACGCTCAAGGATTGATTCGCGTTTTTCGTTGCTAAAATCGATGTAGCCCAAATTTTGCTCAAGATACTGCTCTATCCAACGCTTTTCTTTAGCAGTGGTGACGTGAAAATGCTCTGAGCCAATACTGCTGCAATATACGCGCTGCAAAACTTCAATGATTTCACGCAAAGTTGCTTTTGACTTGCCAATATGCATGTCACTGACAGGATACACCGTGTCTAAATCCGCTTCTGACAGACCATGATACTCAAGCGTCAGTTCTTCGATTTGTGGACGTGGCATTAAGCCTAGTGGGTCGAGTTTTGCCAAGCGATGCCCACGGCGGCGGTAGCTTGTGATGAGTTTTTGCACACCCATTTGGTGTTGGCTAAACTCTCGTAGCTCCTCAATGCTGCACTCACCATTACCCGCAGTGCTGCCAACCGAATTGGGTTTGGCGGCTGTGGTATTGCGTGCCAATAGCACAAACTGATCTTGAATGGCGTTATACAGTGCTTCGTCATCGTTATCGCTAGCAAACTGCTCAAAGTACGGCAAATAGCTAGGATCAACGCTGCTTGGGTCTTGCGTGTATTGCTCATACAGGGCTTCAAGGTAAGCGGCGTTGTCAGCAGACAGCTCAGTAAAGCGTGCCGCTGGTGAATCGGTGTGTTGGGATTGAGTCATAATCGGCTTCTTTAATTGTGCGACATTAAACATTAAAAGGTTAAGATAACAATATATTTTTTAAGCTATAGCGTAACATCAATTGCTTCATCATCAGATTTTGCCAAGAAATATATACCATAAATTTGCCAAATGCTAGGTATAAAAAACGGCAAAATACTTGCTAAAAGCTTATGTTTTTTTCCACTTTATGATAGCGCATTTAGCAAATTATGCTTAGCCCATTGTGTTCTTTTTTTGTTGAGAAAACTTAACCCTAGTCCTTAATTTACTACACAGTAGATAGCTATATAATAGAAAACCTCAGTGTGACTGAGGTTTTGGTATAAGCTTACCGCGATTAGCCCGCTTGTTCAAGCAGCATACTGCGTAGATGCCCGATAGCGCGGGTTGGGTTTAGACCCTTTGGACACACTGATACACAGTTCATGATACCGCGGCAACGAAATAGGCTAAATGGATCATCCAGACGCGCCAAACGCTCTTGGGTGTCGGTATCGCGGCTATCGGCAACAAAGCGATAACCGTTTAGCAAGGCCGATGGTCCTAAGAACTTGTCAGGGTTCCACCAGAACGATGGACAACTTGTTGAGCAACATGCGCATAAGATACACTCATACAGACCGTTTAGCTTTTCACGCTCTTCAGGTGATTGTAGGCGTTCGGTGGGCGGCGCAGGTTGGTCATTGATCAAGTATGGATGAACTTTTTCGTACTGCTCATAAAATTGGTTCATATCCACCACCAGATCGCGAATCACTGGTAAACCTGGTAAGGGGCGTAGGGTGATTTTCTCAGGCAAGGTGTTCATGTTGATCAAGCATGACAAACCGTTTTTGCCATTGATGTTCATACCGTCTGAACCACAAATCCCCTCACGGCATGAACGGCGAAACGTCAAGGTTTCGTCCATTTTTTTTAGACGAATCAACACGTCTAGCAACATACGATCGCTATCAAGCAGCTCAATCGTATAAGTTTGCATACGTGGGGCTGCGTCCCGATCGGGGTCGTAGCGGAAAATTTCGATGGTGCGAGTACCTCGGCTCATAGTGCTAACTCCACACAACTTATTTATGGATCGCGTTTATTGTCTTGCTGCCATGGCTATAGACTGTCATGACCAAACGCTGATAATTGGCAAGATGGCGTATCGGTTAATTGGCTAAATACGCCCTCGGCTAAAACTTTATTTGGGCTTGCCACAAGCTGCCAAGCCCAAATGAACGGGTAAAACTTAGAACGTACGAACTTTTGGCTCAATGTACTTGGCGGTCAGCGGCGTGGTGCGTACGGGTTTATAAATCACACGATTACCTTCTGAATACCACAGCGTGTGCTTCATCCATTCATGATCATTACGACCAAGTGGCGCATACGGGTCATTATCTGGACGTTCATAGTCAAGCACGGCATGTGCACCGCGGCATTCATGGCGCAATGACGCAGAAATCATCGTCGCTTTTGCCACTTCATACAAATTAGCCACTTCTAACGCTTCGATACGCGCGGTATTAAAGACTTGTGACTTATCCGCCAAGTGAATGCGATTAACTTTACTCTCCATTGCCAGAATTTTTTGCACGCCTTCATCCATCATGGCTTGGGTGCGGAATACACCTGCGTGTTGCTGCATGATGCGGCGGATTTCATCGGCAACTTCTTGCGCGTTCAAGCCTTCGGTTGATTGTTGCAAGCCATCTAGGCGCTTGAGGGTTTTGTCAAGCACATCACTGGGTAGTGGCTCATATTCGTGGCGGTCAGCGGCATGGAATTCATCAATGATATGTTGCCCTGCAGCGCGTCCAAAGACCACCAAGTCAAGCAGTGAATTGGTGCCTAGACGGTTTGCACCGTGTACGGACACGCACGAGCATTCACCAATCGCGTACAAGCCTTTGACGATTTTTTGCTTAGCGTATAGACCGTTTTCATCCGTGCCTGCGTCCAAATCTGGCACCATTACCTGCCCGTGGATATTGGTTGGGATACCACCCATTTGGTAGTGAATGGTTGGTACAACAGGAATCGGCTCTTTGGTAATATCGACGTTGGCGAAGTTTTTGCCGATTTCATACACCGATGGTAAGCGTTTCATGATGGTGTCCACACCCAAGTGGGTCATGTCCAGCACAACATAGTCACCGTTTGGGCCCATACCGCGTCCTTCTTTGATTTCTTGGTCCATCGAGCGTGATACGAAATCACGCGGTGCCAAGTCTTTCAAAGTTGGCGCGTAACGCTCCATGAACGCTTCACCGTCTTTGTTACGCAATAACGCACCTTCGCCGCGGCAACCTTCGGTCAATAGCACCCCCGCGCCTGCCACGCCTGTTGGGTGAAATTGCCAAAACTCCATATCTTGTAGCGGAATGCCTGCACGCACCGCCATGCCCAAGCCATCACCCGTGTTGATATAGGCATTGGTTGAAGCGGCAAAAATACGGCCCGCCCCACCCGTTGCCAATACCGTGGTTTTGGCTTGAAATACTGAAATCGCGCCTGTTTCTTGATCAAGTGCAATCACGCCACCGATGTTACCGTGGACATCTTTGATGAGATCAAGCGCAATCCACTCAACAAAAAACTGCGTACCTTGCTCAAGGTTTTTTTGGTACAAAGTGTGCAACAGCGCATGCCCCGTGCGGTCAGCGGCAGCACACGCGCGTTGTACGGCCTTTTCGCCATAATTTGACGTGTGACCACCAAACGGCCGTTGATAAATCGTGCCATCGGCGTTACGGTCAAACGGCATGCCCATGTGCTCAAGCTCATACACCACTTTTGGTGCTTCACGGCACATGTATTCAATCGCATCTTGGTCGCCAAGCCAGTCTGAGCCTTTGATGGTGTCATAAAAGTGAAAATGCCAATTATCTTCACTCATATTACCAAGGCTTGCGCCAATCCCGCCTTGCGCCGCAACTGTATGCGAGCGGGTGGGAAAAACTTTGGTTAAAACCGCGACATTCAAGCCGCCGCGTGCCAACTGTAGCGACGCACGCATACCCGAACCGCCGCCGCCAACAATCACAGCGTCAAAGGTCAAGGTTTTGATATTGCTAATTGGAGTGTCTGGTGCCAATGCCATGTTGGGTTTCCTATCTTATATCGCTTGTTTGATACAACGCATTGTATGGCTAAATATCGTTAAAATTCAAGCATTTAGCCAAGCGACTTGTTCAAGCCAAAAGCTAAACCAAATTCAAAACAACTAAATCACGTCGGGCGTATCTTATTGCTCATATTTAAAATAAAAATCTTATGAGAAAAAGAAAATCATCACACCCCAGAACACGTACACCAACAACGCCAAAATCATCGCCGCTTGTAGCACAAACCGCAAGCCACCTGACTTGACATAATCGGTGAACACCGTCCACATACCCACCCACGCGTGCGCAGCAATCGCCAAAATCGCCAATAAGTTAAACAAACGCATCGGCAGGCTTAGCATAAAGCCACGCCACAATTCAAAGGTATGATCATGGGTCAAAAACCAGCACAGCATCACCAGCGCATACACCGCCAGCACCACCGCACTGATACGCTGTACCACCCAATCGCGCGTGCCCGAACCTGTCAAACCTGTTGCACTTTTCATTGCATTCTCCCTTGCCGCGTCTTACAACACAATCCAAACAAACGAAGCCAACACCCAAAGTAGCGCAATCACAAAGCCGACAATCGCTGCCGTGCGTCCGCTTTTAAGCTCTTCATTCATGCCCATATCGGCAAGCAAGTGTTTGATACCCATGACAAAATGGTAGCCTGTCGCAGCGGCCAACACCCACACCAACAGGCGCACCAAAATATTATCAAAAATATGCGCAAAGCCTTCAGGGGTAGCCAATGAGTGTTGAAACACCCACAACAGCACAGGAATCATCAAGAACAATACCACACCCGACACGCGGTGGGTAATCGACGTCATGGCAACGGGGTTTTTTGAGTTTACCTCGACCACCAGACTTAGCGGCAAAACGACAGGGCGGTTGCTTTTCACAGCGGGCATCCTTTAGTTACAGGGTCGATTGGGCCGAGCCTGCTGGCACAAGGCGACGGTCACCTCGCCCGACACACCCAACCATCGAAATCAGGAATAGCTAGCGTCATACAAAGATTAAGCACGCACACCGCTCATAACATCCACACAAACGTTAGCGTGGTAGTGGGCGCGCATCAACGTCACTATATAGCAGGTTTTTATCAAAAACCCATGCCATAGCAGCGCCAATCAACTCATGATGGTTGAGCGGTCATCAGACTGTGATAAAATATAACCCATGTTGGTTAAATTCTATCTCGACGCACTTTCAACCAAATTGCAAAAATTGCAATTAATAAATTTGCTTAATTATAGAAGGCTTGGCTTACAATTACAAACAAAAACGACAAAAAACTACATTTATTGTGCTAGATTGATAAGTTAGCACATGTTATCAATGCCCTTTGCGTAGCTTGACTTAAAAAGCCTGCCGTCAATGACGACAAACTGGCACTTTTTGGCGACAAATTGTTGCAAAACTGCAATTTGCTTTCTTTTTTGCCCAAAATACTGCTAAGATAACCAAAATTTATGTGCAGATTTTTTGTGCAACCCTCAGTGCAAATGATAGCACCGTGCCGTTCAAACCACAGCCGTGCTGGCGGTCTTGGCTGGCACGATTTTGATAACCACGTACTTATAACATGTACACAAACAGAGGAATGGACCATGTCGGACAATAACACCGCCACGTCAGCAGCTACCTTGCAAGTCGATGGCAAAGACTACGAACTACCTATTATTGAAGGCACGCTTGGCAACCCTGTGCTAGATATTAAAGGCGTGCAACAAGCAGGCTACTGGTCGTACGACCCAGGGTTTATGGCGACTGCTGCCGTTGAATCAAAAATCACTTATATTGATGGTGAAAAAGGCGTGTTGTTGTATCGCGGGTATCCCATTGAACAGCTTGCTGATCAAGCTGAATATTTGGAAGTCTGCTACGCGCTATTGCATGGCGAATTGCCAACCGCTGAGCAAAAAGCTGATTTTTATGATAAAGTTAGCAAGCACTCGATGGTCAATGATCAGCTGCGTAAGTTTTTTGAAGGTTTCCGCCGTGACGCGCACCCCATGGCGATCATGGTCGGTGTGATGGGCGCATTATCAGCGTTTTATCACAATAACTTGGATGTCAGCAAAGAAGATCACCGTGAAATTACAGCAATTCGCTTGATTGCTAAAGTACCTACCATTGCGGCAATGTCGTATAAATATAGCCAAGGTCAGCCGTTTATGTACCCACGCAATGACTTAAGCTATGCTGAAAACTTCTTGTATATGATGTTTGCCACCCCCGCAGACGTAGACTATAAAGTTAATCCAATCCTTGCCAAAGCAATGGATAAGATTTTCACCCTGCACGCCGATCATGAGCAAAACGCATCAACCTCAACCGTACGCCTAGCAGGTTCTACAGGTGCTAATCCTTATGCGTGTATCGCAGCAGGTATCGCTGCATTGTGGGGACCTGCACACGGTGGGGCTAACGAAGCGGTATTGCAAATGCTAGATGAGATCGGCAGCGTTGAGAATGTCGATGACTTCATGGAAAAAGTTAAGCGCAAAGAAGTCAAGTTGATGGGCTTTGGTCACCGCGTTTATAAAAACTTCGACCCACGCGCGCGCGTGATGAAAGAGACATGTGATGAAGTGCTTGGCGCATTGGGTATCAATGATCCGCAGCTTGAACTGGCGATGAAACTTGAGCAAATCGCTTTGAATGATCCGTACTTCATCGAGCGTAATTTGTATCCAAACGTTGATTTTTATTCAGGTATTATCCTAAAAGCCATCGGTATTCCAACGTCGATGTTTACCGTGATTTTTGCCTTGGCGCGTACTGCAGGTTGGATTAGCCACTGGATCGAGATGCACTCAGCACCGTACAAAATCGGTCGTCCACGTCAGCTTTACACAGGACCTACCCAACGCGACTTTGTACCTGTCGAACAACGCTAATTTATATTGGATGTACGCAAAAGCCCAACCATTTGTGTTGGGTTTTTTTATGCATAATACTACTGTCTGCTTGCCAGCATGCTACAATTTAGCCCATCATTTTAGTGTTTAACCAATTTAGTGTTTAACCAATTTAGTGTTTAACCAATTTAGTGTTTAACCAATTTAGTGTTTAACCAATATTTGCCATGAATACCTACCGCGTGTCCTGCCCCGCCAAAATCAATCTGTTTTTACATATCACAGGCAAACGTGCCGATGGCTACCACAATTTACAAACTGTGTTTCGGCTGATTGATTTGTGTGACACCTTGATTGCGAGCGTTTCAGCTGCCCAGCGTACCACACGACAAGATACTGCTGCGCTAGACGTGCTAGATTTTGTTAGCCTAACTTGTGACACGCCGATTACTGACAATATCCGCAATAATCTAATCATCAAAGCCGCTGCTGCTCTATTGGCACACGCTTATCAGACTTTATCACCCGATCAAATCGCCACATTATCTGCGATCAATCTACACCTTAGCAAACGCATCCCAATGGGCGCAGGGCTAGGCGGTGGGTCGTCAGATTGCGCAAGCGTGCTGCTGCTGCTCAACCAAATTTGGCAATTGGGGCTACAAAACGATGAGTTACAAGCCATTGGCGCAACCCTTGGCGCGGATGTTCCGATTTTTATTGTTGGGCAAGACGCGATGGCTGAAGGTATAGGTGAGCAGCTCACGCCGATTGACTTACCGCCACAGCGTTTTTTATTATTGACACCTGATGATCACATCAACACCGCGCGCCTTTTTGCCCACAGCGATTTGCGCCGCGACTGTCCAACGCTGTCACTTCACGATATTGACCAACGCCAAGCTGATTACTTAGACCACATGAACGCGCCGTTTGGTAATGTGTTTGAGCCTGTTGTCAGCCAGTTATCGCAACCTGTGCAGACGGCACTAAACTACTTGCAAGTATTGAGCGCAACCACCCAAACCACCGCCCGCTTGACAGGTTCAGGCGGTAGCGTGTTTTTGCCTTTACCAAAAGGTATTGACAACCATACCCTCCAAAATTGGCAGCAGCGCGCACCTTGCCGTGCTATCGTGGTGCATACACTAGACGCCACGCCACTTATTGAAAAAAATTGATTTATTTTCACCAAAAGTCTTGCTTTTTAAAAATTTTCGGCTAAAATAACGCTTCTAAATAGGGGTATCGCCAAGTTGGTAAGGCATCAGGTTTTGATCCTGACATCCGTTGGTTCGAGTCCAGCTACCCCTGCCATCTTCTTTAGGTTTTTGTCATAGCGTGTTTAAATTTAATCACGATAAAAATTGACAAAACCCTGCAAAATCGGTATAGTGCGCAGCGTAAGACTGCCATCTTAGTTAGTCGATGACTAGCTTTGTAGCCGAGCTTTAGGGGTATCGCCAAGTTGGTAAGGCATCAGGTTTTGATCCTGACATCCGTTGGTTCGAGTCCAGCTACCCCTGCCATTTTTTATTTTACTCTATCATAGTGACCTATGTTTTTCTGATGATGGGGTAAACATCGATTAAATCGTGATACCTAGATATTGCTATACCCTTCAAAATATGCCAAAGCGCGTTGTTTGATGGGTATTTTTGTTTTGGTAAAACGAGTTGGATCGTATGACTTGCAGCCGTGATAGGAAATAGCTATGCCGTATTTAGCGATTTTTACGGGCAATGCCCACCCCGAATTGGCAAAAAACGTCACCAATCACTTGCATATTCCACTGGGGCGTGCGGATGTGACGCGCTTTTCGGATGGTGAAATCGCGGTTGAAATACAAGAAAACGTACGCGGTAAAGATGTCTTTATTTTGCAATCTACCTGCGCACCTACCAATGATAATTTGATGGAATTGATGGTGATGGCAGATGCGCTGCGTCGTGCCAGTGCAGGACGAATCACGGCGGTGATGCCGTATTTTGGCTATGCGCGTCAAGATCGCCGCCCACGCTCAGCACGGGTGCCTATTTCTGCCAAAGTCGTTGCCGATATGCTCAATATCGTTAGTATTGACCGCGTGGTAACGGTGGACTTGCACTCTGATCAGATCCAAGGTTTTTTTGATATTCCTGTTGATAACATTTACGGCACACCTGTGCTATTCAAAGATTTGCGCCAACAGCATTATGAAAACTTGATGGTGGTGTCACCTGACGTTGGCGGTGTGGTGCGTGCGCGTGCCATGGCAAAATCGCTGGGCGATGCAGACATGGCAATCATCGATAAACGCCGTGCGCGCGCCAATGAGTCACAAGTGATGCATATCATCGGTGATGTGGAAGACCGTGACTGCGTGATCATTGATGATATGGTCGATACCGCAGGTACGCTGTGCAAAGCTGCTGCTGCCCTCAAAGAAAACGGCGCGCGCCGTGTGGTGGGCTATATCACCCACCCTGTGCTATCAGGTAAGGCCATTGAAACAATTAGCGCGTCTTATTTGGACGAAATCGTCGTGACTGACACCATTCCATTATCGCCTGCTGCCCAAGCGTGTGACAAAATCCGTCAGGTCACTATTGCGCCGATGTTGGCAGAAGCATTGCGTCGTATCAATAACGAAGAGTCACTCAGCGCGATGTTTGATATTTTTGATATGAATTTCTAATAAGATTTACAATTTTTTGCCATTTTTGTTAGATATTATGAATAAATATATAGTTTTATCTGACTAAAAATGGCAACAGGTAGTATTGGTCGCAAATACTGCCCGTTTGATGTATCACCAGACTGGTAACGATGGTTTGGTGATTTATTTTTTACCAGCAAAGGAATTTTTCCATGAGCCAACAAGATTTTACGCTAAACGCTGTCGTGCGTAGCGACGATCAGCAAGGTAAAGGTGCGAGCCGCCGCCTGCGTAAGCAAAACCTCGTGCCTGCTATCGTATACGGTGCAGACAAAGAGCCACTATCAGTGTCTTTGCGCTACAATGAGTTGATTAAATCGCTACAAAACGAAGCGTTTTTCTCACACATTTTGACTATCAACGTTGAAGGTCAAGAAGCTGAAGAAGTTATCATCAAAGCGTTGCAACGTCATCCTGCCAAAAACACCCCAATGCATGCTGATTTTCAGCGTATTGTTCGTGGTCAGGCCATGAACGTGACTGTACCTCTACATTATGTGGGTATTGAAGATGCACCTGGTACCAAAGAAGGCGGTATCTTTGTATCCAACGCAACTGACCTTGAAATCACCTGTATCCCATCGAAGATTCCTGAATTTATCAGCATCGATGTGTCTGGCATGGCGGTTGGCGATTCAATTCACTTGATGGATATCAACATGCCTGAAGGCGTGGCCATTCGTGAATTGGAAGTTGAAGAGCCATTCAACCGTACTGTTGCAACCATGCAAGCACCAACGCTTGAGCCTGTTGAAGAGCCTATTGAGCCTGAAGAGCACGAAGAAGGTGCAGGCACACGTTCAACTGAGGACGATGAAGAAGCGCGTAAAGTACAAGCGCAAGACGACACCCATGACGCGCCTAAGAGTGATGATGAGTAATAGCGCGTTTGTTGATTGATGTGATTGACCATGTCTGATAAAACCAAAGCCTCATCAAGTCTCACGCTGATTGTTGGGCTTGGCAACCCCGGCGCGCAATATGCCCAAACACGGCATAACGCGGGCTTTTGGTTGGTTGAGCGCATTGCCGATGCGTACGGCATCACACTTAGCCAAGACAAGAAGTTTCACGGTTTGGTCGGACGTGGGCAAGTGGCAGGGCACGAGGTGCGCCTGCTGCTACCAACCACGTTTATGAATGCGTCGGGGCAATCGGTGGGCGCACTCAGCCAGTTTTTTGATATTTCACCCAATCAAATTTTAATCGCACACGATGAACTAGATTTGCCTGTTGGACGGATACGCCTCAAGTTTGGCGGTGGTCATGGTGGGCACAATGGCCTGCGTGATATCGTGCCGCGTATCGGGGCAGATTTTTATCGCTTACGCTTAGGCATTGGGCATCCGGGGCACAAGTCCTTGGTCACAGGGTATGTCTTGGGCGCGCCTACGCCTGATGAGCGCATTGTATTTGAGCGTATGCTAGATGCGGCCATGCAAGCGATGCCAGACTTGGTGGCAGGTAATATTGCCGCTGCGCAGCAAGCCTTGCATAGTTTTTTTGTTGATTAAATCTATCTCTTTTTTGGCGATGTCTTGATTTTTGCCATCTAGGTCTTACCTAGCAGACAAGTTTGGGCATTTAAATTTAATAATTTTGCGTTTTGTCATCTAGGAATTTGCCATGTTATTGACTATGCTAAAAGCCAAGCTTCATCGGGCGCGTGTGACGCATTGTGAGCTGCATTATGAAGGCTCGTGCGGTATTGACAGCGAGCTGCTGGATTTGGCAGGTATTCGTGAAAATGAATCCATTGATATCTACAACGTGACCAATGGTAAGCGTTTTCGTACCTATGCGATTCGCGCTGAAGCAGGTTCTAAGATGATTTCGCTAAACGGTGCGGCAGCGCACATGGCAGATTTGGATGATATCGTCATCATCGCTGCCTACGCGCAAATGGATGAGCAAGAGGCCGACCGCCACCAACCGCGTTTGGTGTATTTGGATGAAGGCAATGTGGTTAAAGATACGGCAAATGTGATTCCTGTGCAGGTCTCTTAGCAGACACAATGCTTGAATGAGGCTGGTCTAACCGGTGTAAAACAAGCCCGCACAAAAGCCAGCAGGCATAAAAAAAGCAGCGTGGTGTATCGCTGCTTTTTTTATGTCAAGCTATTGACCGTAAACCTAAAAATCGCCTAAAAAAACGCTCTTGCAGTAAAAGAGCGTTTTTTTGACGGATGGTCCAGCAATTATTCTTCTACGCCTGCTGATCTTTCATGGTATTTGGCGTTGGCATAATCCCAGTTCACCAAATTATCAAGGAAAGTATCAACATAATCAGGGCGACGGTTGCGGTAGTCGATGTAGTACGCGTGCTCCCACACGTCACAAGTCAAAACAGCCACTTTGCCATGCACCATTGGGGTATCTGCGTTGGCAGTTTTCATGATTGATAGCTTGCCACCTTCAGTGTCGGCAACCAACCACGCCCAACCTGAACCAAATTGGCTGACGGCCGCGTTTTTGAACTCTTCACGGAATTTGGCGTACGAACCAAACGCTTCGTTGATTTTGTCTTTTAGTTCGCCCGTTGGTTCACCGCCACCATTTGGGGTCATGCTATTCCAGTAGAAGGTGTGGTTCCACACTTGTGCCGCTTGGTTAAAGATGGCCGTTTTGCTGTCATCTTTGGCACTGGCTTTGATGATTTCATCAAGCTCTTTGCCTTCTAGACCTGAACCTGGTAGCAGCTCATTGAGCTTATTCACATAGGCTGCGTGGTGTTTGTCATGGTGAAATTCTAAAGTTTCGGCGCTGATATGTGGTTCTAGTGCGTCTTTACTGTAAGGTAGGTCTGGTAGGGTAACTTGTGACATAATTTTTTCCTTAACGTTGGCTAAATAACTACTCAATGGCTATTATTTAAGAAAATTTTTGACTTTAACATAATTCACTGAGCAGATATCAGTGAATTATTGGGTAATAAAATAGCAAATTTTGCCGTCTCTTGTGTTGTGGTTTGGTAGGCGAAAGTTTATCAAACGCAACGGTGATATGCACGACTTAACCCGACGTAAAAACTTGAGCCAGACGGTTTTTCATCAAAAATTTTTTAACCAAATAATAGCGTAATCGCAATGTACACTGCTGCACCTGCTAGGTAGCCCACCAATGCCAACCAAGCGATTTTTTTGAGATACCAACCAAACGAGATGTTCTCCATGCCCATCGCGGCAACGCCTGCTGCCGAGCCAATGATCAAGCAGCTGCCACCTGTGCCTGCACAATACGCCAAAAACTTCCAAAATACCCCGTCATGGCTAAACATGGCAAGCCGCGCTGCCTCCGCGCCCGTGGCTTGGGCAATGGTGGCATCGGTAGCCAACGGATACATGTTCATTGCGCCTGCCACAAGCGGCACGTTATCAACCAGTGAGGACAGCAGACCAATCAGCATGTTGATGACGTAAATGTTACCAAAATGCCCATCAAGCCACGCGGCAACATCGGCCAAAATACCTGCTGTCGCCAATGCCCCGACTGCCAGCAAAATCCCCAAGAAAAATAAAATACTGGGCATATCAACGCGCTTTAATACGCCCTCGATACCGATGCGCTCTTTGATATAGTCATCTTGTTGGCGGTGGGTCAATGCCGCAACCATCCAGACAATGCTAAGCCCGAACAGCACGCCCATATACGGCGGTAAATGGGTGGCGGTTTTGAACACGGGTACAAACGCCAATGCACCTAGCCCCAGTGCTAAAATACCGCGGCGCAGCGTGGGGCTGATACTGGCTTGAATCTCGTCATGAATATCGACTCTAAGCGCGTGGATTTGCTTGGGCATGGGGTCGGTATTGGGGTCGATGTTTGCCAAGGCAGGAGTATGGCGGCTTGAAGCGTGAGCAGTCAGTGGGCTAAAGGTGCGCCCTTTAAACTTCATGCTAAGCAATGCCATCGGCACCATCGCGCAGACCAAACTTGGCAAAAATACATCGCGCATGATGCCAAGTGCGCTGATTTGTCCGCCAATCCACAACATGGTGGTGGTGACATCGCCGATCGGTGACCACGCGCCGCCCGCGTTGGCTGCAATGACAACCAGCCCTGCAAAGTACCAACGCAGTTCCTTGTCATCAATTAGCTTGGCAACCAGTGATATCATGACAATGGTGGTGGTCAAATTATCCAACAGCGCAGACAAGAAAAATGCCAACGTGCCGATAATCCACATCAGTTTGGTGACGCTTTGGGTGCTGATACGATCTGTGATAACGCGAAAACCGTCATGGGCATCGATCAACTCGACAATTGTCATCGCGCCCAACAAGAAAAACAGAATTTCTGACACTTCTGCCAGATGCTCGGCAAGTTCTGCACCGATACCGTTTTGCCCTACTCCATGACCCATACCAAACGATAACAGCACCCACAGTAGCACCGCCGTCAGTAAGGCACTGGCAGCTTTATTCACGTAAATGGTGTGCTCAAAGGCAATCGCCAAATAGCCCAATACAAATACCGCTGCCATTAAAATCGTTAGCGACACCCTTGCCTCCTAATTACTCATTGTCGGTTGGTTATGATCGGGTGGATTGCCTTACCCACGCTAGCGGTGGCTTGCTGTAACTTAATACGCCCAACTTTGCGACAATTTTGCTGGATTATTTTGCCCAAATGACGCATTATACGGTAAAACCATTTAGCCGTGCTAGACTTGGTGCGGTTAGGTGCGTATTAAGTATTTGATTATACGTTAAAAATTTTTCATAATTAAAGGACAAGCGATGACTTTGCTAATCCCTGCGATTGACCTCAAAGACGGCAAATGCGTACGCCTTAAGCAAGGACGTATGGAAGATGACACGGTATTTAGCGATGATCCTGTGGCGATGGCAAAGCATTGGGTGGCACAAGGTGCGCGGCGGCTGCATTTGGTGGATTTAAACGGCGCGTTTGATGGTGTGCCTGTCCATAAGTCAGTGGTGACAGCGATTGCAGCGGCGCATCCTGATTTGCCAATCCAGTTGGGCGGTGGAGTACGCAGCTTGCGTACCATTGAGCAGTATTTGGCAGCAGGGCTTAGTAGCATCATCATCGGCACCAAGGCGGTCGAACAACCTGAATTTGTCGAACAAGCTTGCCGTGAGTTTGCTGGGCATATCATCGTTGGCATTGATGCCAAAGACGGTATGGTGGCAACGCATGGCTGGGCGAATGTCACTGATACACGCGCAACCGAGCTTGCTAAACGCTTTGCCGATGCAGGCGTGTCAGCGATTGTGTATACCGATATTGCGCGCGATGGCATGATGCAGGGCGTAAATGTTGAGCAAACCGTGGGCTTGGCGCAAGCGTGTGGGCTGCCTGTGATCGCATCGGGCGGGGTGACAGATTTGGGCGATATCGAGCGGCTGCTGCCATATCGCGCGCATTTGGCAGGAATTATCACAGGACGGGCGATTTATGAAGGCTCGTTAGATATCAAGCAAGCGCAGGCGTTGCTGGATAGCGAACAGTAATCGGTTAAGCTGGATACGTTTGTTATTTGTTATTGTGTTCTACCATGAATGCGCCGCGCGTTACCAACCGCTGACTGGTGGTATACACTCAACACATATCTATTGCAAAGGCGACCGCGATTGCAAGGTAAAGCTTGATTTGGGACTGGTGTAGTAGCCATACGATGATACACTCAAGCTACGTCATCTTATGAGCTACTTTGCCTAAAAAGCTATGCAGAATTGTTTGGCTAAATACTAGACTGATCCGCTCAATCATCTTTACCCAAAAACCCACCGCTTTGCCGTTGCCACAGTCGTGCGTACACACCACCTTTGGCAAGCAATTCTTGGTGGGAGCCTTGCTCAACAATCCGCCCCTGATCCATTACTACCAGACGGTCAAGCGCGGCAATTGTCGATAAACGGTGAGCAATCGCAATCACGGTCTTGCCTGCCATCATCTCATTGAGGCTGTCGGTAATCGCATGCTCAACCTCACTATCAAGCGCGCTGGTGGCTTCATCCAGCAGCAAAATTGGTGCGTTTTTGAGCATCACGCGCGCAATGGCAATGCGCTGACGCTGCCCACCAGAGAGCTTAACGCCGCGCTCACCCACTTGGGTGTCAAGCCCCGTGTTGCCTTTGGCATCGGATAGAGTTTGAATAAATTCCCACGCATGTGCCTGTTTGGCAGCGGCGATGATGTCGGCTTCGCTGGCATCGGGGCGACCGTAAGCGATGTTATCACGCACACTGCGGTGCAGCAGCGAGGTGTCTTGTGTTACCATGCCGATTTGTTGGCGTAGGCTTTCTTGGGTTACCTCGCTGATGTCCTGCCCATCGAGCAAAATTTTACCGTTTTCAACATCATAAAAGCGCAGCAGCAGATTAACCAACGTCGATTTGCCTGCGCCTGAACGCCCAACCAGTCCGATTTTTTCCCCTGCTTTGATGTGCAAATTAAAATCATCAAGCAGTTTTTGCGCGGCTTTGTCGCCTTTACGCGCCTGACTGCCCTTTTTGCCGTAGCTAAAATCCACATGGTCAAACACGATATCGCCGCGTTGGACGACCAGTTGTTTTGCGTTAGGTTGATCGACCACGGTATGCGGTTTAGATAGCGTTTTCATGCCATCTTGCACCGTGCCAATGCTCTCAAACAGGCTAGCAGTCTGCCACATGATCCAATGTGTCAGGCCATTAAGCCGCAGCGCCATCGCGGTAGCTGCCGCAATCGCCCCGACAGATAGATTTTGGTACCGCCACAAATACAACCCGAGCGCGACGGTTGAGCCAACCAACAACACATTGATGGTGTGATTGACAATTTCAAACCGTGATACCCAGCGCATCTGGTCATGTACCGTGCCCAAAAATTGATTCATGGCGGATTTAGCATAGCTTAATTCGCGCCGTGAATGACTAAATAATTTGACCGTCATGATATTGGCATACGCATCAGTGACGCGCCCCGTCATCAGCGCACGTGCATCGGCTTGCCGACTGGCAGACGCTTTGAGTTTTGGGATAAAAAACGCCACCGAAGCGACAAACAACACCAACCACAGCACAAACGGCAACAACAACCAGCCATCAAGCCGCGCCAAAATCACGCCACTGCTGACAAAATACACCAGCACATAGACGAACATATCTGCCACAGTCATGATGGTATCACGCACTGCCAACGCCGTTTGCATGACCTTTGCCGACACACGCCCCGAAAACTCATCTTGATAAAACTGCATCGACTGCCCCAGCATCTGACGGTGAAACCGCCAACGCATCTGCATGGGAAACACGCCTTGAATGACCTGAAAATGAATCAACGAGCTGAGCGCGACGACAAACGGACTGACCAACAGCACCGCCAACATACCCAACAGCGCATCACCTTTATGCTGCCATAGCGTCTGTGGTGTGTAGACCGATAGCCAATCAACCACCTGCCCAATCCACGCAAACAGCAGCGATTCATACACCCCGACCAGCCCCGTAAGCACCATCAACGCCAAAATCCAACCGCGCAAGCCCTTGCTGCACGCCCACAAAAACTTAATCAGGCTATCAGTCGGCAGGTGATAATCATCATCAGGATATGGGTTAAGGCGGTTTTCAAACCAGCGCATCATTGGCATAAGGCATGACCTTTGATCAATTGGCTTATTTAAGCCTGACAGTTTAAATGGCTAAGCGTTTATAATTTAGACCAATATAATACATGATTTGTCTTAATGACCATACGTTTTATTGTGGTAAAACTTAATAATTCAACATCGGCTTCGCAAGTCGATTTTAACATGCTCAATGCGTCTGCAAGGCAGACGAATGCAAACAAATGTAACGCCAGTACCCAAAGCTTATCATGACACATCGCGTGTATGTTGAGCAAAAACTATACGGAATTTGACCAAAATTTATCCAGCCAAATTTGCTAAAATAACCCCAGCAATCGGTTTATCATTCGTTGCCGTAAAACCACCGCCTTTAGGCGGTGGATATAAGGCAATTGTTAAATGCGATGAGTTTTGCTATACTCATCTCACTATATTCAATGTCTTACATTCCACAGTTAAGTTAAGACTAAATTGCGAGTACGCAGTAACTTAACTGGTAAGACGTTTCCAAACACACACTTAAGCTAATTCGTGTCTATGACAATCCTAACGGTAGGATTAGCTTAAAATAAGAACCTAAGATGTACGGTGTGTCGTACGGGCGGTTGCCATTGTCTTAGGTTTGCGGTGGGGCTTCACCGTCTTGCAGAAGGAATCCCCGAACGATAGGGAGGGGAGGAAGTCAACAAACTGCTTGTAAAAATTGGCACATCAAAATTGGCACATCAAAAAGTAACCACCATGCCACTAGAAAGCATTGCCATCCAAGATTTTAGCCATAACCGCATCGACGACCCTGAACTTGCCGCCCGTATCGCCAAGCTATACGAAGATAGCCGAGAATTTGCCGATGGGCAAACCGCAATTGCGACCTTCAACGGGCTATTTGCGCGTGGTGGGCGACTGTACGTCGGCATGTTCAATGACCGTCCAATTGCCGCCGTGGCGAGCCTTGATGATGGGACTGACGGACAACGCAGGCTCGCCCACCTTGCCGTCCACCCTGCCAATCGCGGACGCGCCATTGATGCAAAACTCATCAAACAAACCACCGACAGCGAGCGCAAACTGGGTATTGTGCGCTTTGCCAGCGATGACGGCGATATTTTGCGGATTTTGACCCACTATGAACTGTTGGGCTAAGCAATAGCTGCCCAATACGCTGTTGGCAAACAAATTGATAGATTTTGATAAAAATTTTCTCGATAATGATAAATAATGTTTGACAAGTCAGGTTTTTTTTGGTTAAATAATGCCTCACATATGGCGCGATAGCTCAGTCGGTAGAGCAACGGATTGAAAATCCGTGTGTCGGCAGTTCGATCCTGCCTCACGCCACCATATCCAAAAACCCAAACCTGTTGGTTTGGGTTTTTTTATGGTTGGTTAGCGAACAGCACAATCAAAAACAACCATGGATGACATCCAATGCAACCAACTAACGATCAATACGCCCAGTTGATAAGAGGTATGTTGGCTTGTGGTGTATTGGTCTGCACTTTGGCAGATGCACAGGTTTTTTCTGCATTGCCCACACCTGCTCGAACCATTGCCCTGTGGTCGCCTGCCCAGCTTCAACGAGATTGGGGGAGCGATACCCCTATGCCTGTCGAGCAAGTCAGCAATAAAGGCGCAGTGACCCAAGTCGGTAATCCGCGTATGATGCTGTATGTGCCAACCTCTGGCAGCCAAAATCGCCATACCGCTATCATTGTGCTCAGCGGCGGTGGCTACGCCAGTGAGCAATTGGGTAAGGAAGGTACACCTGCTGCACAGTGGCTAGCAGAACAAGGCTTTAGCGTGTTTAATACGATCTATCGTTTGCCTGCTGAAGGTTGGACGCACAAAACCGTGGCATGGGCAGATGCCCAGCAAGCGGTGCGCTTGGCACGCAGTTTGGCAACAACCTATGGCTATCAGCGTGTGGGTGTGATGGGTTTTTCGGCAGGGGGACATATCGCAGGCATGATCGCCACGCATTCGCAAATTGATGATCGCCATAGCAGCATTGGGCGCATGAATGACCAGCGCGATGCCGCACAATCGTTATCAACACGCCCCGATTTTGTTGTGATGCTGTATCCGATTGTCAGTATGTTGCCGCCTGACAACCGCAGCCATTCGTACAAAGTGTTGCTGGGCGATTGGCAAACGACCCAACCAAACCATAACACCAAACCTATCACGCTACATCAAACCCAAGCCGCGTATTCGGTAGAAACCGCGGTCACACCCAGTACACCGCCGATGTTTATTGCCCATGCGGTTGATGATCCCATCGCGCCCGTCGCTAAAAGCCAAACGCTTTATTGCAAACTGCAACAAGCTGGTGTGCCATCCACGCTACAACTGTATGCCAGCGGTGGGCATGGTTGGGGGATGGGCAAAGCCAATACACCAACACAGGGTTGGCAACAGGCGTTTTTAGACTGGTTTGAGGCACTGCCTAAACAGTGAAGGTTGTGGGTGCCAAAAGTGGGCTTTAAAAACACACCTGCCCCAAAACCACTGCCTTGCTTGCACCTGTCACGCTTGGCAAATTGCCTGTTTGGTTGGTTAGGGTCTGCCGCGCCAGCCACGCAAACGCCGCCGCCTCGACCCATTTTGCCGCTAAGCCCACGCGATCGGTGGATTTAATGCTAAAGTTTGGCAAATACACCGCTAAGCGCTTGAGCAAAAAACTATTGTACGCGCCACCGCCACAGACCAACAAGGTGCCGTGCGCGCTGTCATCTATTTGCCCAAGCTCAGCTAAAATCGCTTGCGCCACTGTGATGGCGGTCAGTTCAGTCAAGGTAGCTTGCACATCGGCAGGGGCTAGCGTCAAATCGGGATTTGCGGCGGCAACTTGTGCCAGCACATCATCAAGCCATGCCAAGTTAAATGCCTCACGCCCTGTGCTTTTGGGCGCAGGCTTGGCAAAAAATTCGTGCTGCAACAACGCGGTCAATAACGGCTCGATCACCGTGCCCGATTTTGCCCACGCGCCATTGTCATCGTACGCCTTGCCTGTGTGACGCTGACACCAGCCATCAAGCAGCAGATTGGCAGGGCCTGTATCAAAACCAACCACGGCAGCATCTGTATCGGCTGGTTCGTCTGTCGCTGGCTTTGCCAACACGGTGATGTTTGCCACTCCGCCTAAGTTTAGCACCACCCACGGCGCAGCGTCCTGCACAAACTGTCCAAACATGGCTTGATGAAACGCAGGCACCAAGGGCGCGCCTTGTCCACCCACTGCCATATCACGGCGGCGAAAATCACTGACCACCGCAATGCCCGTGCGCTCAGCCAATAAATTGGCGTCCAACAACTGTAGACTAAAGTGCCATTCGGGACGATGGCGCACGGTTTGCCCATGACAGCCGATTGCCGCGACCTCCTCAGGCAGCACGTGCGCATGACGCAGCAGCTCGCTGACCAATTCGCTGGCAAGCTCGGCATAGCGCACACTTGCCCAACCAAACACATCCAACTCACTGGCAAAATCTGACTGGCTCTTATCTGTCGTCATGCGTTGCGCCAACCATTCGCTAACACCGTTTGGCGTACTCAATGCCAACAATGCTGAGCGCAACTCATCATCAAATGGCAAACTAGCCGTCGCGAGTAGCTCAATCGGCTCATCATTGTCCACGTCGATTTCGTGAAACTGACACAGCACTGCGTCCATACCATCTAAACTGGTGCCTGACATGATACCTACCAGATATGGTGTATCCGCCAGCATATCTGTTTGGTCGTAGCGCAGCGGTTCGGTCATCGCGCCCAGCAATTCGCCAAACTGGTTGATAAACGCCTCGTCAAAGGGTAGATTTGCCATACCCAAATCAGTGGGTACATCAAACGGTGACATCGGGTTTTGAGGATTGTTGCTCATGGGCAGACCTGTTAGATGGTGAAAAATATAGACGAAAAAATGCCCTCGACGCGTTGCACGGGTGGGCGGCAAACTTGCTAAAAACTTTGCTATAATGACACAACCTTTTCTTACGATGCAACCCAACAACGGCTTTGCTTTTTTTTGGCAGCCAAACAAAGTGTTTACAAAATCTTTTAATACGTTAAATTGAACCGTAGCTTTAACCAATTTTAAGACAGGATATCCGATGAGTGATTTTTTACCTCCCGAACAGCAGCTTGAGCTGATTCGTCGTGGCACCCATGAAATTATTTCTGAACAAGACTTGCTAGACAAACTCAAGCAAAACCGTCCACTGCGAATCAAGGCAGGGTTTGACCCGACTGCACCTGATTTACACTTTGGTCATACGGTGCTGATCAACAAACTCAAGCATTTTCAAGACTTGGGGCATGAGGTGCTGTTTTTGATTGGCGATTACACCGCACGCATCGGTGATCCGACGGGCAAAAATGCCACCCGTCCGCCGTTGTCAGAAGAACAAATTGCCGCCAACGCAGAAACCTACAAAGAACAGGTGTTTAAAATTCTTGACCCTGCCAAAACGCAAGTGATGTTCAATTCTCAATGGTTTAGCAAAATGTCGGCAGGAGATATGATCAGCCTTGCCAGTCAGCAAACCGTATCGCGAATGCTAGAGCGCGATGACTTTTCTAAGCGTTATCACTCACAAACCCCGATTTCAATTCATGAATTTTTGTACCCATTGGTGCAAGGCTATGATTCGGTTGCCATGCGCGCCGATGTCGAGCTTGGCGGCACCGACCAGACCTTTAACCTGCTGATGGGGCGCACCTTGCAAGGGCGGTATGGACAGCCTGCACAAGTGTGTATCACTGTGCCAATTTTAGAAGGGCTTGACGGAGTCAATAAAATGTCCAAGTCATTGGGCAATTACATCGGGATTTATGACAGCGCAGGTAGCATGTACCAAAAAATCCTATCCATGCCCGATAGCTTAATTCCGCGTTATTTTGAGCTGCTTAGCTTTAAGCCAATGGCTGAGGTTGAAGCCTTACTTACTGAGATGGCAAATGGTCGCAATCCGCAAGAGCTAAAAAAAATCTTAGCATTGGAGTTGATTGAGCGTTTTCACGATGCCGATGCCGCTGCCAATGCGCACAAATCGGCAGGTAACGTGCTTGCTGACGGCGAATTGCCGATTGACTTGCCCGAGGTGACTTTAGACGTACCTGCCGATAGCGAACAGATGTTTATCACCCAAGTGCTTAACCAAGCCGAACTGGCTAAAAACTCTGCTCAAGCCAAGGATTTACTCAAAAATCAATCGGTCAAAGTCGATGGACACGTAGTGGATAATAGCTTTGCGCTTACCCGTGGGCAAACTGTGGTCATCCAAGCAGGCAAAAAAGCGTACGCTAAAGTTACGTTGGTTTAAACAAGGTCAAACAGATGACAGCTTACACCACTACGCCGCCATTGACGCTCGGTATTTATCAGCATTACAAAGGCGATTTTTATCACGTTTTGCACCTTGCCCGCCACAGCGAAACCGAGGAATGGCTGGTGGTTTACCGTGCACTATACGGTGAGTTTGGCATTTGGGTGCGCCCGTTGGCGATGTTTGTTGAGACCGTCAGCGTCGATGGCAACACCGTGCCGCGCTTTGCGCTAGCCCAGCCATTGCCGCACGGTTGAGCTTTGTATTTTTAGCGATACAGGCTTTGGTAGAAAGACTGTAAAAAAAAGGGGCAAACATCGGCTGCCCCTTTTTTGTATTACGCTTTTTTGTGTGAATTTAGGCTTGTTTAACCTTAGGCAAAAACGCAGGTTGCTGCATATTAAGCTCCCACAATTTTTCGGAAAAGCCATAGTAGTCTTTGCGGTTGGGGTCAAGCTCGGTGTCAATATTGGCATAGTCGCCATGTTTGAGCAACGTTGCCATGTTGCGGTTCATTAGCACCGCCTTGCCCAAGCCGATCAGCTCAACCACACCGCTGTTGTACGCGCGCTCGATGTCCTCAGCAGACAGCAAATTACCCACACCCATCAATGGCAGTCTGCCTGCCAAGCGTTCATGGATATGCGCCAAACGCGTTTTGTCGGTGCTAGCATCGCGGCGCGGCTCGGAGAAAAAGTCCCACAACGACACGTGAACGTATTGCAACGGTTTTTCGACCAATGCATCAATCAGCGCAAAGGTATCTGCCATCGTCAAGCCTTGCTCCTCGGGCTCTTCGGGGGACAAAC
Source organism: Faucicola sp. SE7633 (assembly GCF_059264685.1). NCBI lineage: Bacteria > Pseudomonadati > Pseudomonadota > Gammaproteobacteria > Moraxellales > Moraxellaceae > Faucicola > Faucicola sp. SE7633. Next base: position 41,213 of record NZ_JCADBW010000005.1, read on the forward strand.
GGTAGCCGACGATGAATTCTGGCTTGTTATGCGCTTGGCGCACCGCATCAACCGCATCAATGACTGCCAACGGGAATTTTAGGCGTTTTTCGCGGCTACCACCCCAATCATCGGTGCGGCGGTTGCTATGACCCGAAACAAATTGTTGAATCAAATAGCCGTTCGCACCGTGAATTTCCACACCATCAAACCCTGCCGCAATCGCCAAACGAGCGGCATTGGCAAAGCCCTGAATCAGCGCGTGGATTTCTGCTTCGGTGACGGCGCGCGCGCCTGTGTCCGCATCATTGCTGGGGGCAACCTTGTCGCGCCCGTCGATGAGGTCTGTTTCTGCCAGCTTGCCGCCGTGATGGATTTGCAAAATCGCTTTAGCGCCTTGTTGTTTAAGTAGGTTGGCGGTTTGGGTCAAGCTTGCCAAGTCGTTGTCGTCGATGGCGTATGGCTGCCCTGCAAATGCCTTGCCCTCACGGGTGACCAAAGTTGCGGCGGTAATAAACAGCCCAAAATCCGTCGCACGTCCGCGCAAAAATTCGCGCTCAGCGTCACTTAAATGCCCGTGCTCGTCAGATGCCCAGTGTGTCATGGGTGCAACGGCTAGGCGGTTTTTGAGCTCCACGCCATTGTTGAGAGTAAAGGGGGTGAATAATGCTTGCATACGGTTGCCCTTAGCTTAGTTGGCTGGATTGTCCAATATAGGGTATTGTTAAGATTTTTTGTACATCAGCGTTGGTTAGTTTAGCCAAACGCCTAGTCGCTAGATAAGCCCGATGCCAACAAAAAACAAGTCTGGTGGTTAAAAAATGTTGATGCTGACGCACACGCTGGGCGGCTTGTTGCCTGATGACAGCCTTAAACGCGTTGGCACAACATAAAACCGTGCGTTTAAATTATTGCGTCGCCAAAGCCTTGACGTAAGTCAGCCGCTCTTTTATAGTTTAACGATACTAAAGCCGCTAACAAACAAAATCGGAAAAAAATCATGTATATCGAGTTTGGCAAAGCCAAAAAACGTGTATTGTCGCGTGTGTATTTTTCGGGCGCAGACGATGACTTTAATTTTATCAAGCCAGAAGATTATATCTTTTTTGATGCCAGTTTACGGCTTGAGCCGTACTGTTCATTTATGGGGCATCGCACGCTGTGCTCGATGGGCTCGTTTTCGTATTCGTGGTCAGGGTTGCCCACGTGGCTTAAGGTTGGGCGTTATTGCTCGATTGCCGCAGGATTGAAGTTCATGGGCGAGCGTCATCCATATGAGCGCATCAGCTCATCGTCATTCACCTATGATGGCAATTTTGTGATCATGTCACGCTATCTTGAGGACAACGGTTATACCGATTTTGCGGTTGAACCCACACAAACCGCGCTGAACAACGCACGTTTTGGCAACGATGTTTGGATTGGCGAGGGCGTGACGCTTGCCAATGGCATTCAGATCGGTGATGGCGCGATTGTGGCGGCAAACTCACACGTGGTCAAAGACGTGCCAGCGTATGCCATTGTTGGCGGCAACCCTGCCAAACTGATTAAATACCGTTTTTCCGAGGACGTGATTGCGCGGTTATTGCGTGTCAAATGGTGGAATTATTCGTTTGTTAATTTTGATCATAAGGCGTTTCTTGACCCTGTGACGGCTTTGGATGTTTTGGAAAAAAAAATCGCTGACGGCACGGCCATTGTGCACAAGCCCAAAGTCATCACCGCCAAGCAATTACTTGCCGCAGGTGGTAAGGTTTAATTCGCCTATAAGCCAGCCCAATTTTGCGCCCAATACACGCCAGCAAGGCTTGCTATTTGGCGCAATGTCGTGTTAAATAACTTTGGTTAAATACCGCTGCCACTTTGGCGGCGGTGACAAGCGGCAGGATGGGAAACACACGGCTATGTCAGGATTTGCTTTTTCACACCAGTTTTCGCAGCGCTGGCTGGCAACGCCAACCGCCATCAAGCATACCATCATGCAAGAACTGGCAGATATCCATACCTTGCTACAGCCTGAAACTGAATTGGACAATTTCAGCTTTCAAGTCGATAATTTGCATGAAGCAATCGACACCCTGCAGCAAATCGAAGCACTCAACCGCGCTGTCAGCAACAGCGAAAACGCACCGTTCACCACGCCTGCTGAGCCGATTGAGCCTGTGTATGTGCCACCTAGCACAAGCGAGCATGACACCGCGCAAGCTTGCCACAGTGTGTACGCCATTCGTGACCCCGAGCACGCCTTGACCGCGCTGCAAGTCCCTACCATCACCGCCGACACCGATTTTGCCGAGTTTACCGCGGATCTGCAGGCGAATATCGACGCGTATGTCGAGGCACGCACGCGCCAATTTGCCGCTGAGCTCAAAGCCGAATTGCACGACTGGTTGCACACCACCTTTCAGCAAACCACAGACGATGACTAGCAAAATCTAACGCGCGTTTTTGTCAAATTCAACGGCTTAACCCACTGACTGCACGCCAATCGTGCCTAATGGTGTAAAACCTTATAGATGGTATTTGCCATGACCTTGCCGATGCCGTGGACTTGTTCGATGTCTGCCTGTGACGCGCCTAGTAGCTGCTGTAAGCCGCCAAAATGGTTGAGCAAATCACGGCGGCGTTTTTCACCCAAACCTGGAATGGCTTCTAGCACCGAGCTTGCGCGGCGTTTGTCGCGTTTTTTGCGGTGTGCGGTGATGGCAAAGCGGTGCGCCTCATCGCGAATGTGCATAATCAGGTGCAACGCTTTGCTGTCAGGTGGTAAATCCAGCGGTTCACGGTCGATAAAGTGCAGCACTTCAAGCCCTGCCTTGCGCCCCTCGCCTTTTGCCACACCAACCAGCAGCGTTTGCCCCAAAATACCAAGTTCGGTCAGCACATTTTTTGCCATGTTGAGCTGTCCTTTGCCGCCATCAATCAGCAATAAATCGGGTAGCGGTTGTTTGCTGTAGCGTCGTGTTAGGGCTTGCTGCATGGCGGCGTAGTCATCGCCGCCTGTGATGCCGTGAATGGCGTATTGGCGGTAGTCGCGTTTTCGCAGACCGCCTTGGTCGCAGACCACGCAGCTGGCGATGGTTGCCTCGCCCATGGTGTGCGAAATGTCAAAGCATTCGATACGGTCTAGCGTCTTGCCGTCCAGCGCATCGCCCAGTACGTCTTGCAACGCTTGGTAACGCGCCTTGACTTCAAGATAATCGCCAAGTTTGGTTTGTAGGGCGTTGTTGGCGTTCATTTGGGCAAGGCTAAGCCATTCGGCACGCTGCTCGCGCACACGGGTTTTGATGGCGACTTTTTTGCCAAATTGCTCGGCTAATGCGTCACCAACGGCGGCTTGGTCGGGCAGTGCATGGCTTAAAATCAAGTCATCGGGTAAGTCATCACTGACTTGAAAATAAAATGAGATGACAAATTCTGACAAGTTTTCGGCAAGCTGTTGTTGGCTATCAACATCGGGGAAGTAATTGTTGCCCCCCAGTACGCGCCCGCCGCGTACATTCATGACATGCACGCAGGTGATGCCTGCTTGACTGGCGATGGCGATGATGTCGGCCTCACCTTTGACGGTATACACGGCTTGTTTGGCTTGCACTTCGCGCAGCATGGACAGCTGGTCACGATAAAACGCGGCTTGTTCAAACTGCATGGCTTCGGCGGCTTGTTCCATTTTGCCAACCAAACGCACCTGCAAATCCGTCCCCTCGCCTTTTAAAAACCGAATGGTGTTATTGACATCATCGGCGTAATCCTCGGGCGATACCAGCCCCACACACGGCGCACGGCAACGCTTGATTTGGTATTCAAGACACGGCCGCTGACGCGCTTTAAAAAATGTGTTGGTGCATTGGCGCACCTGAAACATTTTTTGCATGAGCAGTAAGGTTTCTTTTGCCGCATGCGCTGACGGAAACGGACCAAAGAATTTGCCCTTTTGGTGTTGCCCTTTGCCGCGCCCATATGCCAGCCGTGGGTAGGGTTTGTCGGCAGAGATGAATACGTACAGGTAGGATTTGTCGTCGCGCAGCAGCACGTTGTAGGGCGGACGGTGCAGCTTGATGAGGTTTTGCTCAAGCAATAGTGCTTCGGTCTCAGATCGCGTGATGATGGTGTCAATGTGGTGGATACGCTGCACCAACGCGCGCGTTTTGGGATGGTCGATGGTTTTGGCAAAGTAACTGCTGACGCGGTTTTTGAGCGATTTTGCCTTGCCGACATACAAAATATCGCCACTTTTGCCAATCATTTTGTACACGCCTGGCAGATTGGGCAAGCGTTTGATGAGGTGATTGAGGTACGCTTTGCGTTCGGCGGTGGTGGCAGAGACGGGTGGAATACTGGTGTTGATGGTGATACCGTCACCGATAACAGGTTCGCTTGGCGTGTGGGCGGCGTCGGGCTGCGCGTTTGTCATATCGGCATTGCGCTGCATTTCAGCCTCGCTTGCTGTGCCGCTGTTTTGGTCGATGTCCATCTGTGAAGCGGCATTTAAGTTTAATTCGCCGCTTTTTAATTCGCTGCTTGGTGGCAAAACGGGTGGTAACTCAAAATCGGGCATAACACAATAACTCGGTTGGCAATGGGTTGCGATAGGGGTTATATTGCGTAGATTGACTGGGTTTTAAACAAGTTGCTTAGCCTCGTCGATGATTTTTGGGATCTTTGGACGTATCACGCTGTGAGCGCACGCGGATTTTTTGCCCAGCAGGGCGTTTTTTGACCCAGTTGATAAACTTGACGATATCGTCATTGCCCAACAGCCGCTCGACCGTGTGATAATAATCGGCCAGTTCTTGGTTGCTAAACACCCGATGTACCTGACTGTGACACGGGCGACACAGCAGGGCGATTTCGGTTTTCATCTCGGCGCGGCTAAACTCACGCTGTGTACGTGCTTTGTTGTGGCGTGATTGTGGGATCAGATGGTGGCGCGTCAAGACAACTGCTTGGCGTTGGCACAGCTCACACGCGCCCATTGCGTCATCATCGTTTGCTGCTTCGACTTGCTCAAGCCAGTCTAGGTACGCTTGTTGGGATTTTTTTGGCATAATTATTGGCTAAATTTACGCTTTGACTGCCTTGGTGATGGTGTAGGTTTTGCCCTGTTTGATTTTTTCGCTATTGCCAAACACTTCGGTGAATGAACGCTTCATAAACTCGCGTAGCCCATTGATGGTGACAACATAAAACCGTGCGCCTGCATCCATCGCGTTGTAGGCATCAAGCAGGTACAAATAATGCTGCTCTTTGCTGGCTTTGGCAGGCAAATTTGACATGACAAGACTAAAGCGGCGCGCGGTATCGACTTGGGCAAAACCGTTGGACAATATGACTTGGGTATTGGTTAAGCCGTTTTTTTGGCAGTTGCGCTCAGCGTACTGCACAGCGACAAAGTCTTTATCAATCAGCAAATGCTGTCCATTGGGACATTCACGCGCCGCCGTCATGCCAAGCACGCCATAGCCGCAGCCTAAGTCAATTGAGTGGTCATCGGGCAAAAACTCGATATAATCCAACAACATCAAGCTACCATCGTCAAGTTTTTCAGGTGAAAATAACCCCCACGTGCTGACAAAATCAAACGGCTTGCCTAGTACGTCTTGACGAAACGCGATATCTTGCCGCCAATGGGCGGATTTTTTGAGCAAATCGGGGTCAATACGGTGCATGGCGATTCCTTGTTGGCGGTATGTTGCGTGGTAGGCGTGCGTGACGCTGTTACTTTAATTGGGCAAATGGGTGATTTTATCAAGCGTGCCGCCACACACGCAATCAAGAAACGCTCAACAATCACAACAGCAAAACATGCTACAATGCCACCACGCGCGCGCTATGTTTTCGTTTTTAAATAAATGGTTAAATAAACGCTAAGCCTTATACCCAACCTTATCACAGCCATAAAAACCACCACCATGAGCCGAATTTTATTGCTAGAAGATGACACCCAAATTGCCGACGCACTGCTAACAGGACTACACCGCCAAGGCATGATGGTCGAATGGCTAAATAATGCACGTGAGGGGCGGTGGGCATTGGACGCTGAGCAGTTTGACGCGGTGCTATTGGATTTGAGCCTGCCTGAGGGTGACGGCATGATGTTGTTGGCAGAATGGCGCGCGCGTGGGTTTGATACACCTGTGTTGATTATCACCGCCCGTGACGCGATTGCCAACCGCGTGGCAGGGCTCAATGCTGGCGCGGATGATTATCTGGTCAAGCCGTTTGCGCTCGATGAACTGGTCGCGCGACTACAAGCGCTGATTCGGCGCAGCCAAGGGCGCAGTCAGCCTGCCATGCGCTATGGCAAGGTTGAGTATCAGCCGCACAGCCAGCAGGTTTGGCTAGATGGGCAGCTGGTTGAGATGACGGGCAAAGAAGTCGCGCTGCTGGCATTGTTGATGGCACAGCCAAGTCACATCCACAGCCGCGCAAGCCTTGAGGACAAGGTCTATGGCTGGCAGCAAGAAGTCGATAGCAACGCCATTGAGGTGCATATTCACCACTTGCGTAAAAAACTGGGCAATGACTTTATTTTGACCAAACGTGGCTTGGGGTATTATCTAAATCCCGAGCTTAGCCCAACCAATCACTGATTGGGGGTAGGTTTGTCCAAAAATTTACAAAATAGCTGTTTTTTGCCCAAATTGACGCGATTACACTAAACGCGATTACACTAAAAGTGACGCAAATTGCCCAACATGGGACAGCGACTTTGCAAAACGGGTGAGTTTAGTCAAGATGGCAAGGCGGTCTTGGCGCAGGCTATTGTCCGCCACGGGCAAACAATCCCAAAACGCATTCGGCTGACTTCATCGATAGCGTGGTGCGCAATGGCTTGCGTGGGAGGCCGTATTTTCACGATATGATCAATGATGCGCCAATCGCCGCGGTGACCCAATATGTGCAACAGGATTTAAACGGTTTTCATAGCACCGCCAAGGCCAAAGACGTGGCCGCCTTGCGCCATGCCACCACACCGACGACCGCCGCAAGCGACTGCTCAACACCGCTTGGGCTAGCCATAACCCCCCCTGATAAACGACTACCTTATCGGCAACGCTTTGTACACGTTTTTAAAATTATCTGGCAGCAACCGCGCCAGCACAACACCCAGTATTCAACGCCAACTCATCAAGTCACTGCTATTTGGCTTGCCGCTGTGGTGGCTTGCCATCAGCGTGGCGATGGGCTGGCGGCTTAGCCATGAAATCGGCGAGCAAAGCGACACCCAACTGGTACAATTTGCCGCCTACCTCGCCCAGCTAAGCGATGAACTTGACAAGCCCAACGACCCCGACGCCGCGCCACTGGTGGTCACCATCAAAAGCTACCAACAACATGGCGATATCGGCGCGGCAGAAGACGGCGCGGTCAGCTTTGCAATTTGGACAAAACCAACGTTTGGCAACACCAACGCCAGCGCGCAGGGTGCTGCCACGTTAATTCTGGCCGACCGCAAGGGGCAGTATTTTGCTTATTCTGCCAGTGCGCAGGGCTTTATTGAGCAGACGGTCAAAGACCGCGCGTGGCGGCTGTTTTTTATCCAAACCCCACACCACAGCGTTGCCGTTGGACAACGCGTGTCGGAACGCCGCGAGATGCTGATTGACACCTTGCTTGGGCAAGCCGTGACGATGCTGCTTGGGCTGATGTTGCTGATTGGCTGGGTGATTTGGCAGGTACGCCGCGGCATGGCACCACTTGCCACGATTAGCGAGCAAGTCGCCTGCCACAAACCCAGCGACGCTGACCCGATTGAGGCGCAAGTGCCGCAAGAAATCGCCCCATTGGTACATGCGTTGAATCAGCTATTTGCCCGTACCGCGCAGGTGCTAGCGCGTGAGCAACGCTTTACCGCCGACGCATCGCACGAGCTGCGCAGCCCATTGACCAGTCTTAAGCTACAAACCGACCTTTTAAACCAATACGCCTATGATTTACCTGCCGAGCAAGGCGAGCCACTGCTGCAACACAGCCAAAAAATTGCCAATGGGTTAGAGCGCGCCAATCGTTTGGTGGAGCAGCTGTTGGTCTTGGCAAAAATCGACCCACAACAACACCTGACGCAACACGACAACCAACCCATCGATTGGCTTGCCATCAGTGATGCGGTGCTCAGCGAGGTCAATCGCCCTGCCCGCGAGCGTTACAGCCAGCTGCGCCGCGATATCACCGCGCCCACACCTGCCGATATCCTGCCGCTTGATGGCAACCCAATCCTAATCAGCCTGCTGCTGCGCAACCTGCTGGATAATGCCATCCGCTACACGCCCGACGGCAGCCGTATCACGCTGACGCTTGCTGCTGACTGTATCAGTGTTTGCGACAACGGCAACGGTGTTGCGCCCGAACAGCTGGAGCGTTTGACCGAACGCTTTTATCGCCCAGCAGGCCAAGCCCAACAGGGCAGCGGCTTGGGGCTATCCATCGTCGCGCGTATCGCCGCGTTGCATGGGCTTACGCTGTCTTTTGCCAACCAAACCGCACCTGCGCACGGCTTGTGCGTGACGCTGCGCCGCGCTTGATACCCCCAACAGGGCAAATTAAGCCTGCATTAAGTTTTATCCTTTAAAATTGCCGCACAAATTCTTGGCTTAAACATTTGCTCAAGATAGTAGGCAAGCTTATGGTACAACCGTTTGGCGTAAACGCGCCGCACCGCACCACCCAACCAGCGACCGACACGACGGCAACCGCGCACCGTCTGCCGCTGCGCGTTTGGCATAGCCTGCGCCAAACGCGGCGCAATCCGTTTGGTCTGATGGCAGGGTTGGCAGGCTTTTTGGTACTGACCGCCAACTGGCAGTTTTTTCAGCAAGTGCTGGCGGTGTATCCGCTGGCTCAAAATATCGGCTTTGTGCTGTCATTGGCGGCGGTGCTGTTTGCTCTGCTGCTGCTGTTGCTGCTTTTAACGGGCTATCGCTATACCCTCAAGCCGATTGGGGTGCTGCTTTTGTTGGTGGCAGCGGTGACGGGTTATTTTGCTGATACGTATGCCACCGTTTATGATGCCAATATGCTACAAAACGCTTTACAAACTGATACCGCCGAAGCGCATGATTTGCTCAATGGCTGGTTTGTTTTGCGGGTGTTGGCATTGGGCGTGTTGCCCAGTGTGTGGCTTATCCGCCAACCACTCAAAAAACTGCCCTTAAAGCAGGCCGTATGCCAGCGTTTGGCATGGCTGGTTGGCAGTGTGCTGGTGCTGGTCGCGGCAATGGGCAGCCAAAGCGGACAGTATGCCAGCTTTTTTCGTGAGCACAAGCCACTACGCAGCTATGCGTTGCCACTAACGCCGATATATGCCGCAGGTAAACTTGCCAGCAACACGCTGCACGCCCACAAACGCGCCCATGTCAGCATGCAAGACCCTGCTGCTGATGCCAAACAGCTCTCTACACCTGCCACACGCCGCCCACGATTGGTGGTGATGGTGGTTGGTGAAACCGCGCGCGCTGACCACAGCCCGATGAATGGCTATGCGCGTAACACCTTGCCGCAGCTGAGCCAAACTGCAGGCCTGACCAACTTTAGCCATGTCATGGCGTGCGGCACATCAACAGCGTATTCAGTGCCGTGTATGTTTAGCTATATGAGTGAGCAGACCTATAAGGTTGATGACGCAGGCAATTACCGCAATGTGTTAGACACCTTGCACCGTTTGGGCGTTCGCGTTTTGTGGCGCGACAATAACTCAGACGCCAAAGGTGTGATGAACCAGTTGCCCAAAGACTTGTACCAGTCTTATCGCAGCGATGCGACCAACCCCGTGTGCCACACCAACCCGTATGGCGAATGCCGCGACGTGGGGATGCTGGCAGGTTTAGACGATTATTTAAAAACCACCCACGCCACCGCGGCGCACGATGTGCTCATTGTGCTGCACCAAATGGGCAACCATGGCCCTGCGTATTACAAACGCTATGACGCTACCTTTGCCAAGTTTTCCCCCGTCTGCCAAACCAATGAGCTTGCCGACTGCGCGCAAGGTGAGATTATCAACGGCTACGACAACGCGCTGTTGGCAACCGATGACTTTTTGGCAAAAACCATCGGCTGGCTAAAAACCCACCAACAAGATTACGATGTGGCCATGCTCTACAGCAGCGACCACGGCGAGAGCTTGGGCGAGAACAACGTCTACCTGCACGGCTTGCCCAAAGCATTTGCCCCCGAAGACCAACGCCATGTACTGGCGATGATGTGGCGCGCTGATAGCAACACACCAAGTTTTGCTCAGCCTGTGGCAGGTGACAGCCAACTCTCCCATGATGCCATCACGCCCACATTGCTAAAATTGTTTGACGTGCACACGCGTGCAGCAGCAGACACGCGCTTTATCCAATAGTTCTGTTGGTGTTTGCCCATGAATCGCCTACCAATCCAACATCAAACACCTACTTGGCAAGCGGTTGCGATCGGGGTAGGTCTAACGCTGCTGGCGACTTTCAGCCTTGAGCACAGCGCGGTGGATATCGCGTTTAGTCAGCTGTTTTATTTGCATGGGCAATGGCTACTTGGCAAGCATGAGCAGCCATATGCCTTGCTGCTATACCGCCTGCCCAAAGCCTTACTGATTGTGTTGGCGGCGTATTTGTTGGCAGCACGGCTGCAGCGTGTGGTTGTACGTTTTTCGCAGCCGTTAGTGCGGTTGTTTCGCCCTGTACGCAAGTTAAGCAACACCGATTTGTGGTATTTGGTGACAGCGTTGGTGCTTGTGCCCACCATCACCGCAACGCTCAAACACCTCACCCATGTCACATGCCCCAATCATTTGGCTTTGTTTGGTGGCGATATGCCATATTTGAGCCTGTGGCAAAGCCTGCACACGGCAAGCCATCACAAATGCTTTCCTGCTGCCCATGCCAGTTCGGGCTTTGCGCTGTATGCGTGGGCGTTTGTGCCGCTGCTGTATCGTTGGCGCTGGCGGATTGTGGCGGCGGTCACGCTGTTAGGCTGGCTGATGGGTCTGTATAAAATCGCTATCGGTGATCATTTTTTTAGCCACACGGTGGTGGCGATGCTGTTGGCGTGGACGCTGTGCGCTGCGTTGGCACGGGTGTTTTATCGCTAATTTTTGCCCAAAAAAAACGGCTTGGACATCCAAACCGTTGGTTTAAGTGGTTACTGTTTATACCGTTTTGTACAACTGTTGGCCTTCTTCGTGGAATTTTTGCGACATCGCTTCCATGCCTGCGGTGACCTCCTCAAGTGTACCCTCGCCGACTTGTTCGACAAGCTCGGTATCCACGCGCTTGATGCGATGGTTGGCATCTAGCAAGTCGCCGCTGTCGGGCGTGACATCAAGCGCGGCTTTGGCAGATTTATCCGCGTTAAAGCCCAATCCTGCGGCATAGTCGCGCACGTTTTGGGTGATTTTCATTGAGCAGAATTTAGGCCCACACATTGAACAAAAGTGCGCCGATTTGTGCGCTTCTTTGGGCAAGGTTTCATCGTGAAATTCGCGCGCGGTGTCGGGGTCAAGCGCAAGGTTAAATTGATCCTCCCAACGGAATTCAAAACGCGCTTTTGATAAAGCATTGTCACGTGCTTGCGCGGCAGGGTGGCCTTTTGCCAAGTCAGCGGCATGAGCGGCGATTTTGTAGGTGATGATACCGTCTTTAACGTCTTTTTTGTTGGGCAGCCCCAAGTGCTCTTTGGGTGTGACATAGCACAGCATCGCAGTGCCGTACCAGCCAATCATCGCCGCGCCAATCGCTGAGGTGATGTGGTCATAACCCGGAGCAATGTCGGTGGTCAGTGGCCCTAGCGTGTAAAACGGTGCTTCGTGGCACACCTCAAGCTGCAAGTCCATGTTTTCTTTGATACGGTTCATGGCAACGTGTCCAGGGCCTTCGATCATCACCTGTACGTCGTGCGCCCATGCGACCTCGGTCAGCTCGCCCAAAGTGCGCAGCTCACCAAATTGCGCGTCATCATTGGCATCTTGGATACAGCCAGGGCGCAAGCCATCGCCAAGACTGAACGCCACATCATAGGCTTTCATGATTTCGCAAATATCATTGAAATGCGTATAAAGAAAGTTTTCTTTGTGGTGCGCCAAACACCATTGCGCCATAATCGAACCGCCGCGGCTGACAATACCCGTTAAGCGGTTGGCGGTCAATGGCACATAGCGCAGCAATACGCCTGCGTGAATGGTAAAATAGTCCACACCCTGCTCGGCTTGCTCAATCAAGGTATCGGCAAACAGCTCCCACGTCAAATCCTCTGCCACGCCGCCGACTTTTTCAAGCGCTTGATAAATCGGTACCGTGCCAATTGGCACAGGTGAGTTACGAATAATCCATTCGCGCGTTTCGTGGATGTGCTTGCCGGTGGACAAGTCCATGATGGTATCTGCGCCCCAGCGTGTCGCCCATGTCATTTTGGCGACTTCTTCATCGATGCTTGAGCCCAGTGCTGAGTTACCGATGTTGGCATTGATTTTTACCAAAAAGTTGCGCCCGATAATCATCGGTTCAGATTCGGGGTGGTTGATGTTATTTGGGATAATCGCGCGCCCTGCGGCAACCTCTTGGCGGACAAATTCAGGCGTGATAAGCTCAGGTGTATTTGCGCCAAAGCTCATGCCTGCATGTTGGCGCATGTCGGTCAGCTCATGCTGACGCTGGCTTTCACGAATGGCGATATACTCCATCTCAGGGGTGATGATACCCTGCTTGGCGTAATGCATTTGGGTGACGTTTTTGCCTGCTTTGGCACGGCGCGGCTTGGCGATGTGCCCAAAACGCAAATTGGCGGTGGCAATGTCGTTGGCGCGCTCGGTGCCGTATTGGCTGGATAATTGGCTTAAAATCTCGGTATCGCCACGTTCTTTAATCCACGTCTCGCGCAGCTTGGGCAGGCCTTTGGTCAAATCAATCTCAACGTTTGGATCGGTATAAACGCCTGAGGTGTCATAGACATAAAATGGAGGGTTGTGCTCGCCTTCTGCCTTGCCAAAACCGCCCACAGGCGTGTCGGTCAAGGTGATTTCACGCATCGGCACTTGGATGTCGGGGCGTGAGCCTTCAATATAAACTTTGCGTGACGCAGGCAGCACACGGGTCAAATCACGGGCTTCTTCTTCAAAACGTGCGTCTTGTGGGCCGCGGTGGGCAGGGGTTTTTAAGGCATCATTGGCTTGGGGTTGCGGATTGGCAGGGGCGTTCATGGCTGTCCTTGGTGGTCGGTGTTGTTAAATTTAATCAATGTCAAAACCGACTCGGCTTGCCCAACCGCACGCCAGACTTCCCTACGACGGTACGAACCATATCAGGTGCGACGGGTGTTTCTCAGCTTGCCGCTGGTGCGCCATCTGTGATGCCATGTGTAACACACAGCGTTAAAACGCGAATCGACAAGCACCCCGAGTCATGTTGGCTTTATCTTAACAAAACTTGCGCGTTAAACCTAGTGAAATTTTGTCAGATTTTTGAGGCAATTACAGGTATGATAACGGGTTAAAATTGACGGTGATGACGTGATGAAATTTTGCTTGGTTCAGCGTACCTATGTCGCGTGTTGGCTGCTGGCTGCAAGCGCGTTTAGCCCAAGCACATGGGCAAATGATTTGTGGGATTTGTACACCGCTGCGCAGCGTCACAACGGGCAGTGGGCAGGACAACAGTACGATTATTTGGCACAGCAACAGGATGTGGGACTGGCGGCAGGTGATTTATTGCCACAAGTTGGCGTGCAAGGCAGCATCAAGCGCAACCAGTTTTATCCGCAGCATGGCGGTGATGACACAGGCAACGCGATCAGTCAAGTCGGCTTGGGGGTGCGACAAGCGTTATACCGTGCTGATAAATGGACAAATTTGCAAAAATCCGTGCTTGCCCAACAGGCGCATGACATTGAGCTGTTGCAACAACGCGCCGATTTGACCGAACAAGTCATCAAGGCGTATCTGAGCGTGTTGCGTGCGCAGGCGATGACCGAAAGCCTAAATGCCGAATGGCGCGCGCTCAAGGCACAAGATGACATGATGCAGGCGCGACTGGCGGCAGGCGTGGTTGCACGGGTCGATACCGAGGAGACCCACGCGCGGTTGGTCAGCGTGCAGGCGCAGCTTGCCAACAACGAAGTGGCCATCATGAATGCCAAACAACAGCTAGCACTGGTGACCGCCCAACCGATTGCGGATATCGCGCCTTTGCCATTGCCTGTGACGCTTAATTTAGTCCCCAAGCGCAGCATTGAACAATGGCTAAATAGCACCCAGCAAGACAATCTTGCTATTCAGCAAGCGCAAACCCAAGTCGCCCTTGCCAATCAGCAGGTTAAATACCTCAAATCCAATCTGTATCCCAAAGTAGATTTGGTCGGCAACATCAGCTGGCAGGACAACAGCAACCGCTTACAGACTCTCTCTGATGGCACAAATTATCAAATTGGCATTGAGCTTGATTGGCCCGTCTATACGGGTGGGCGCACACGCCTAGCGGTGGGGCAAGGCGCGTTGCAAGCCCAAGCCGCGCAAAGTCGGCTCACGTTTGTTTATCAGCAGGCGCTGACCCAAACCAGCCAAGCGTACCTAAACTTGATGGCAAGCCAAACCACACTAGCGGCCCAAGCTGCCGCCGTCACCGCCAACGCCAAAGTCGCCGAAGCCTCGCAGACGGGTTATGATTTGGGTATGCGCTCAATGGTTGATACATTGCTGGCACAGCGACAATACTATGCCGCGCGGCGCGACTGGCTCAACGCCCATTTTGACTACCTCAACGCCTATGTGGATTTGCAAAAAGCCACGGGCAATTTGGGCGATGACACGGTCAAGACCTTAGACAATTTGCTACAAGTCCATGCGCCATCTGATCAAGCACACGCCCTGCCAAGTACGCCCTAATGATTGGTTTTGTCTAGCGCAGTACATTTAACACAAAAAAGCCCCGTCTTTGACAGACAGGGCTTTTGGTGGCTTGAGTTAGCTCAAGCGATTAGCGGATTTTTTTCCACTCGTTGCGTACCGCGGCTTTGGTGGCTGCTGGTAGTGGAACGTAGTCCAATGAACGCGCTAGGTTGTCGCCATTGGTGAATGCCCAATCAAAGAATTTGATGGCTTCTTGGGTTTTAGCACCGCCGCCAGTACGTGGTACAAGGATGTAAGTTGCGGTAGAGATTGGCCACGCGTTAGCCGCTGGCATGTTGGTGATTGACACCGCAAAGCCAGGATAACGTGCCCAGTTGATGTTACCTGCCGCTGCAAACGTTGAGTCATCAGGCTGGATGAAGCGACCAGCGCGGTTTTGTAGCTGGGTGTGCGCTAGACGGTTTTGCTTGGCGTAAGCATATTCAACGTAACCGATTGAGTTGGCGACGCGTTGCACGTTGCTTGACACACCTTCGTTACCTTTACCGCCGACGCTTGAGTTGGCATTTGGCCACTTAACGGTTTTGTCTGCGCCCACTGATGATTTCCAATCACTAGACACTTGGCTTAGGTAAGTGGTGAAAACGTGGGTAGTACCTGAACCGTCTGAACGATTGACTGTGGTAATTTTGGCAGCAGGCAAGTTTAGACCGGGGTTGATTGCCTTGATACGCGCGTCATCCCACTGGGTAATTTTACCCATGTAGATATCCGCCAAGATAGGGCCTGTCAATTTTAATTGACCAGGTGCAACGCCTGCGATGTTCACCACAGGTACCACACCACCGATGACCGCTGGGAATTGTACCAAGTTGCTTTCGTTTAATTGCGCAGGTGTCATTGGCGCGTCAGTAGCACCAAAATCAACAGTTTTGGCTTGGATTTGCTTGATACCACCTGATGAACCGATACCTTGGTAGTTCACTTGGTTGCCAGTGCTGCGCTGATATTCAGCGGCCCATTTTGAGTACACAGGTTGTGGGAACGTCGCGCCTGCACCTGTTACAGTGGCTGCCATGCTTTGGCTGCCAACCGTTGCAAGCACGAGGCCTGCCAAAATGTGAGATAGCTTCATGGTGATTCCTTATTAAGACTACAGTGAGGCTTAAAGAATTAAGCAGGTTAAAGTGGGTGAGTGAGAATCAGGCTAGATGACCTAACAGGATCACAAGTAAAACCACCATCGCAGCGTCCTTGGGCACACTAACCACTAAAAAGCGTTACTACAAACACCACGCTAAGATTGGCGGTATTGTACGCCGCAAAGATGTCAAATATATGACAAATGAATTTTTATTTTTCGCTAATTTTTGGCCAATAAAACGCTAGCATTAACATCAATTTGTCACAATTTTGTGCTAGGTTAGCGCTTGGTTTTATCACCCGTTGCCAGCATTTAGCATGTACCAAGCGCTAGTTTTACAAAATATTATACAGCGTTTGGTTGCACTGACCTGCCAAAGTATCGAGGATTTATAGATTTTGGCAAATTTTAGATGAAATAAGGGACAAATTATGCGTTTAATCGGCGAACATATTTCAAAGCAGTTTGACCAAGATTTACAAGATTTATTAACCCTGTTTTTAAAAATGGGCGGCATGGCAGAGCAAAATCTTATCAGTGCCTTGCAAGCCCTGAACGGGCGCAACCGTGAACTTGCCGATGCTGTGATTGACAGCGATCGCGTACTCAATGCCAACGAAAAACAGCTGGATGAAGATGTGGTGACGATTTTGGCACGCCGCCAGCCTGTTGCAACGGACTTGCGCTTAATTATGGCCATCAGCAAAGCCAGTGCCGATATCGAACGTATCGGCGATGAAGCCAAACGCGTGGCAAAAACTGCGCGGCACACTTACCAAGGCGAACAAGCGCCGATTGGCTACCCAGAAGCTGAGGTGATGGGCAAATTTGTCCAAACCATGCTCAAAAACGCGCTAGAATCGTTTGCAACCTTTGAAGTTGAGCAGGCTTATCAAGTGGTTGAGCAAGCCCGCCAAATCGATAGTATGTATAAATCCGCCTCGCGCGCGCTGATGACGTATGTCATGGAAGATCCGCGCCAAGTGTCGCAAGTGGTAGATGGTTTGTGGGTTTTGCGCGCGCTTGAGCGTTCAGCCGCCCACGCGCTTAATATCGCTGAGCAGTTGATTTTTTGTATCACAGGTGAAGACGTGCGCTATCCAAAATCAACTCCTGATATGGTCACGCCAACAGGGCTTGAGGCACAAAATACCGATATCACCACCCCACAAAATGGCGATGACAACGCCTAAGCGAGGCTGCCAAAGCTCAGTGAGGTTGGTGTGAGTTGATTTTAAACCCTGTATCGTGTTAGCGTTGGTGGTTGCCATCAACGCTTTTTGGCATGCCTTAGGGCAAGTGATGACAGGCTTAGCGATAACCCTAACCGATAGGATAATTGTATGCGTGATGACAAATCATTGCTGATTTTTGATTTAGATGGTACGTTGATTGACAGCGTGCCCGACCTTGCCGCGGCGGTCAATGCCACGTTGGTGGATTTGGGGCGCGCACCGTTTGATGAGACCACGATTCGTAACTGGGTGGGCAATGGCGCGACAATGTTGGTGGCGCGTGCGTTATCGGGTGCGATGACGGTGGATGACACGCTGCCTGATACCGCCTTACAAGACGCGTTGGCGCGTTTTTTTGACCACTATCGTGCGCATACCTGTGAGCGTACGCAAGCCTATGCTGGCGTTAGCGAGGGGTTGCAAGCCCTAAAACATGCAGGCTATACCTTGAGCATGGTGACCAACAAGCCGTTTGAGTTTATCGCGCCGATTGTACAAGCTATGGGTTGGCAGGGTATATTTGCCGTGACGTTAGGCGGTGATAGCCTGCCAACCAAAAAACCTGACCCTGCGCCCCTGCTACACGTCTGCCAACAGCTGGGTATCGCGTCCAAACATGCCTACATGATTGGCGACTCCAAAAATGATATCTTGGCAGGTAAACAGGCGCATATCGACACGCTAGGGCTAAGTTATGGCTACAACTATGGGCAAGATATCCGCACCCAGCAGCCAACGGCAGCGTTTGACAGCTTTGGTGAATTGGTTGCGTTTTTGCTTTGATGGCTGCCGTTGTGCCATATTGGTGGCAAATCACGGTTTAAAATCCGCGCGCTTGCCCCCATTAGGTTATATTGCCTGTTAAATCAAGCCTGTTTACCAACGTTTTTTAGCCAGAGACTGCCGCCATGCCAAAGCCGCCCAAGGTCAAAATCAAGGTGCTAAAACTTGATGAGCTCAATTCGGTCGCCGCGCGCCTACGCAAAATCGCCCGCTTTCAGCTCACAGGGACGCTGTTGTGTTTGTTGGCGGCGATGTACTATACCGAGCAAGGCAGCCAACTGCTGCCCAAAGTGTTTGGCGCGGTGGCGTTCTTGACCTTAATAATTGGCGCGCTTAGTTTTCGTACCCGCAACAAGGTGCTGCGGCTGATTGCGCTCATCAAACAAAGCCAGCGTAAACCTTAAACCCAAACCAGCCCGAACATGGCAGCCGCGTATGCAAGAGTTTAACTACCAGCTGGATTACGCCAACTTGGATTTGCGCAAACACCCCGAACTGTACCGCGTGGGGCGTGGTGAGCAAGGCGTGTTGTTGGTTGAGCCCTACAAATCCGAGATTTTGCCGCATTGGCGGTTTGCCACGCCCGATATCGCACAAGCGAGCAGCCAAGCGATTTATGCCATGTTTTTGGATTATTTGGCGCAAGGCGATTTTGTCGGGGCAGATATGGCGCGTAAATTCATCCAAATGGGCTATACACGCGCGCGACGCTATGCCAATCACAAGGGCGGCAAAAAATACGATGGCGCAGTGCCTGCTGACAAAAAAGGGCAAAGCGGTGCTCATGGACGCGCTACCCTGCCCCAGCAGCCACAAGACAGCGAGGCAGCGCAAATCAAAGCCGAGGCGGCGCAAATTTTTAAAACCGTCTGGGATGACTGCCGCGCAAATGTCGATTATCAGCGTCTGCGCAAGCAGCACAAGGCGCGTTATGAGCACAGCGACCAATACGCCGACCTACCCCAAGACTGGTTCATCAAAGCCGCACCCAAAACCGCCCCATCCCAAAAATAATCCTGCCTCACAACCTGTTACGCGTTTGCCAGTTGTGAACGATAGCCCAATGCTTCGGTCAAATGTGGCGTGTCAATCGCCGCGCTACCTGTCAAATCAGCAATCGTACGCGCCACACGCAGCACACGATGATAACCACGCGCCGACAAATTCAGCCGTTGTTGCGCCATTGCCATGACGCGTGCTTGCGCCTCACCCAAGGCGGCAAACTGATCCAGCTCGCTTGGCGTGAGGTCGCTATTGGGCTTGCCTTGACGCGCTTGCTGACGCTGATAAGCGGCCAACACGCGCGCGCGCACTTGTGCCGAAGGCTCACCCGATTGGGCGTTTTGCAAATCACTGGCAGGCAATGCAGGTACGGTTAGGTGAATATCAATGCGGTCAAGCAGCGGCCCGGACAGCTTGTCTTGATAGCGTCGAATCTGCTCAGGGCGGCACTGGCAACGCCCCGATTGGTCACCGTAATATCCGCAGGGGCAAGGATTCATCGCAGCAATCAGCTGAAACTTGGCAGGAAAATCCACTTGTGAATTGGCGCGGCTGATGGTGATTTTTTTGCTCTCAATCGGTTGGCGCAAAACTTCCAAGACCTTGCGGTCAAATTCGGCGATTTCATCCAAGAACAACACACCTTGATTGGCCAACGTGATTTCACCAGGGCGCGGCGATGAGCCACCACCCACCAATGCCACCGCCGAGGTGGTGTGATGAATTTGGCGAAAAGGGCGCGTGCCATACGCATAATCGGCATTGGCAATCGAATAAATACTCGCCACTTCCAACGCTTCATCATCGCTAAGCGGCGGCAGAATCGTCGGTAAGCGCGATGCCAACAACGTCTTGCCCGTACCCGGCGCACCGCAAAATAACAACGAATGCCCACCTGCTGCGGCAATTTCCAGTGCGCGTCGTGCTTGCTGCTGCCCTTTGACATCCGCCAAATCAACGCTGTAATGATTGACTTGGTAGCGCGCCCGATGCGCCGTGGGCGTGATTGGGATATCACCTTGCAGATGCTGACACACGGTTTTAAGATGGTCAGCAGGTAGCACACTTACGCTATCGACTTGGGCGGCTTCTTGCGCGTTGTCTTGTGGTAGCACAAGACAACGCGGCTGACCGCTCTCGCCTTTGATGGCGCGTGCCACCGCCAGCGCGCCTGTTATCGGGCGCAATTCGCCATTGAGCGCCAACTCGCCGATGAATTCATAGCCCGATAGCTGACTGTCATCAAGCTGCCCACTGGCCGCCAAAATACCAATCGCAATCGGCAAATCCAATCGCGCCCCGTCTTTGGGCAAATCGGCAGGCGCAAGGTTGATGGTCAAGCGACGGTTGGGAAAACTAAAGCCTGCATTGATAATCGCTGAGCGCACTCGGTCTTTGCTCTCACGCACCGCCGCTTCGGGCAAGCCGACGATGGTGACCGCAGGCAAGCCTTGCGACAGATGCACCTCAACCATCACACTGGGCGCGTTGAGCCCCACCACCGAGCGAGTATAGACTTGGGCAAATGACATAAGGTTTTGTATTCCAATAATATTGTTAAGTCGCTAGCCGTATTGATGTCCTACCCTCTCTAGATTTAAAGGGAGGAAATCGCTTATACCAGACGGTCAAGCCCGACCGTTAGGATTGTCCTATTTTATTAATAGTTTAATTAAATATTATTTTAACAACAGACACAAGCCAACCTAAGTTTGTGTTTGCTAAATCTTGCCCGTTAGGTTAATGCAAACTTATCACTTAATCTTAACCGAACGATTTTTGTAAGACATTGTATAGCGTGCAACGAGTCTAGCAGCACGGATAATATTCAACAAATTTTTGTGGCTGGCTTGGGTTTAACACTGGGGTTTTTGTTGTGATAACAGTGGTATAATAGCAAAATCATTTTGCCCATAATAGGCGTTATTTTTTAATTTTTTGCTGCAATTTTATCATGAATCAACGACCAACCAAACCCGATAGCGCACCGCTTGCCGCCGATGAGCAGCCGTTTTTTAGCCGCCCAGCTGATATCACTATCAACCCATACGCCGATGAACGCGCCGACGCTTACACGCCTGTGTATGATGCAGCGATGATCGCCAAATATGACCGCACAGGGCCGCGCTACACGTCATATCCAACTGCGCTGGAGTTTAAGCCCATCGCTGATGAGACCGAGGCGCAACTATTGGCACAACAAGACCCCAACACGCCGCTGTCGTTGTATATTCACGTGCCATTTTGTCGGCATTTGTGCTATTACTGCGCGTGTAACAAAATCATCACCAAGAAAAACAGCGACGCTGGCGACTATATGGCGTACGTCGAGCGCGAGGTGCGCCACAAACGCAGCTTGCTTAAAGGCGACCCGATTGTCGAGCAGGTGCATTTTGGCGGTGGTACACCAACATTTTTAAGCGATGATGCGCTGGTGAGTTTTTGGCAATTTTTGCAACGTCAATTTCGCTTTAGTGACAAGCCGACGGCAGATTTTAGCATTGAGATTGACCCGCGTGAACTACGCGATACCACGCTATCGACGCTGCGCGCACTGGGTTTTAATCGGCTAAGTTTTGGTGTGCAGGATTTAAACCTTGATGTGCAGCTTGCCGTCAATCGCCACCAGCCGCTGGCGATGATTGAAGGTGTTATGCAGCAGGCGCGCGCGCTGGGTTTTACGTCCATCAACATCGATTTGATGTACGGCTTGCCGCACCAGACGGTGGCAAGCTTGCAGGACACCATCGCGCAAATTATCGCGCTGTCGCCCGATCGTTTGTCGGTGTTTAATTACGCCCATCTGCCTGACCGCTTTGCCAGTCAGCGGCGAATTGATGATGCTGCGCTACCAAGTGCAGCCGATAAGCTGACGATGTTTGCCAATACCATCGCGCAACTGACGGCAGCAGGTTATCAGTACATTGGCATTGACCACTTTGCTAAGCCCGATGATGCGCTTGCCATCGCCCAACGTGCAGGCAAGCTGCGGCGCAATTTTCAGGGCTACACGACGCACGGCGATTGCGATTTGTTGGGCTTTGGTGTGTCGGCAATTAGCCAACTGGGTGCAGACTATTTGCAAAATGCCAGCGATTTGACCGCCTATGAGCAGGCGATTCATGAACATCGCTTGCCTGCCGTCAAGCACATTCACGCGCGCTTGCCCGATTTGCTGCGTCGCTATGTCATCATGCAGTTGTTATGCCATCGTTATGTGGATTTTAAAGATATCAATGTGCGCTTTAGCGTTGATGCGGTGACGTATTTTATTGATGAAATTCAGCAGCTTGCGCCGATGCAAGCTGATAAGCTGATTGATATGGATGCCAAAGGCATTCGGATTTTACCCAAAGGGCAACTGCTGGCGCGTCATGTGGCGATGGTATTTGACCAATATTTAAACCACGCCAATACAGGGCGTTTTAGCCGCGTGATTTAATCAGGCGGCGTTGTCAGTGAATTAAAAATATATGTTTATCAATCATTTACCTGCGCCTGTGTTGTTGGCGATTGCGATTATTACCGAGGTGTTTGCCTCAACGTGCTTGGCAAAATCCGATGGGTTTACGCGCCTGTTGCCAACACTGGCAAGCTTGGTGGGCTATGCGGTGGCGTTTTATTGTTTGTCGCAAGTGGTCAAAAGCATACCGCTTGGTATCGTGTATGCAATCTGGTCAGGGGTTGGGATTGTGCTGACCGCGCTGATTGGCTGGCTGTGGCTGGGCAATCGGTTGGATTTACCCGCCATTGTTGGCATGGCATTGATTATCGCAGGTGTGGTGGTGATTAATTTGTGGTCAAAGGCAGGCAGCTAATACGCTGTGAGAGTGATTTAGCGTGCGTAAATTTAGCCGTTGCCTCGCCACATGGTCACCATCGCCAGCCTACCAAACCACTGTTTGGTTTTTTGACTTGCTAAACGCACGCAAACGGATATACACGGTTTTTTTGACCGTTGCCACGGTGTGGCCTGCGGTATCGGTGATGGTCACATTATAGTCGCGAAACACCGCCCGTCCATCGCTGGCAAGCGCGCGTACTTGGGCGATTTCTTCGTCGGTTAAATGAAACTCAGCATACACACGGCTTTTGCCTGCTTTGACAAAATCAATGCACGCCGCTTTGTCCCACACCACATAATCATCACCGAGCGCGTCCATCAACAAAAACATCATGAATGGGTCAGTCATCGAATACAAACTGCCGCCAAACTGAGTGCCGACGATGTTTTTGTTGAGCGGTGATAGCGGCATACTGACGCGGATGCGACGCTGGGCAAAGTCCATGGCATCAACATGCACACGCGCACCCAAATAGGGCGGATACAAGCTGAGCAGTTTTGCCAGTAGTTCGGGGTGCTGCGTGACGCTCAAGCGGCGCTTGAGCTGTTGCTGAACGGTGTTGAGGATACTGGAAATTGGCATATGACATCCTTGTCAAATAACGGTTGATGGGTGGTTACTGCGGGTTTTTAATACCAAGCACGTCCTGCATATCATACATGCCGTGTTGCTGGGCAGCGACCCAAACGGCAGCCCGTACCGCGCCTGCGGCAAACGTCATACGGTCTCGCGCGTGGTGGCGGATTTCGACCATCTCGCCATCGGCGATAAACATCACGCTGTGATCGCCAACGATTTCACCACCGCGTACGGCATGGATACCTATGCTACCTTGGGTGCGCTCGCCTGTCTGACCGCTGCGCCCGTATATCGCCACATTATTGAGGTTTTGCCCGCGTGCGTCTGCCACCGCTTGCGCCATCATGTACGCTGTGCCCGATGGCGCGTCGATTTTGTGCTTGTGGTGTGCTTCAATGATTTCCACATCTGCCTCATCACCAAATGCCTGCGCTGCCAGTTTAAGTAGCTGCAATGTCAGATTCACGCCTGTTGAGTAGTTGCCTGCATACACCATGGCGATGTGCTTACTGGCATCTTGCAATATCGCATTTTGTGCGTCATCCAGCCCCGTTGTACCCACCACCAGATTCACGCCGTGCGCTTGGCACAGTTTGGCGTTATCCACCGTGGCTTGTGGATGGCTAAAGTCAATCAGTACATCAAGCTGGTCGATGACTTGGTGCAAATCATCACACAGTGCCACGCCCATGGCAGGCAAATTCACCAGTTCACCTGCGTCTACCCCAAGTAGGCTTGAGCCTGCGCGCTCAATGGCGGCAACCAAATTGGCGTCGGGGTGCTCAGCGACGGCTTGAATCAACATCCGCCCCATGCGCCCACCTGCACCGCTAATACCGATATTTGTCATGTTTTAACCTTATTTTTCTCAACGCACCTTATTGCATTGTGGTTAATCTGCATTGTAGCCAAAAAGCTGCCACTGCGTCATCAATTATTATAAAAAATTGTGGCAATAAAAAAGCAAATTGTTCCACGTGAAACAATTTGCCTTTAAAACCTCAATCGGTTTAGTCAAACAAGTCTTTGACATCGTCTTTTAAGCGGTTAAAAAACGACTTTTTCTGCGGTGAATGCTGATGCTCGCCCATCGAGTCTTGCAGCTGGCGCAACAAGTCTTTTTGCTGGCTGTTTAGATTGGTTGGGGTCTCAACAATCACACGGCATAGCAGATCACCGCGCATGGTGGTGCGAATCGGTGTGATACCTTTGCCTTTGATACGAAATATTTTGTGGCTTTGAGTGCCCTCTGGGATACGCAAATTCACGCGCCCCTCAAGGGTTGGCACTTCAATCTCACGCCCCAACGCGGCATCGGCAAAGCTGACGGGCACATCCATGTACAAATCCGCGCCTTCACGGGTAAAGGTGGCGTGAGGCAATACGCGGATTTCTACATATAAATCACCGCTTTCACCGCCTGCAATGGCCTCACCCTCGCCCGATAAACGCACGCGGTCGCCTGTGTCCACGCCAGCAGGAATGGTGACTTCCAACGTGCGTGATTTTTCTTGCACGCCTGTACCATGGCAAACGTCACACGGATTTTTGATTTCTTTGCCTGTGCCATGGCAGGTTGGGCAGGTCTGCTGCACGGCAAAAAAACCTTGCTGCATACGTACCACGCCATGCCCGCCACACGTCGAACAGGTGGCGATATCGCTGCTATTTTTCGCCCCTTTACCGTCACAGGCCTCACACGGTGCAGGCGCGGTATAGGTGATTTCTTTTTTAGTGCCTGCGACGGCTTCTTCTAACGTCAAATCCAGCATATAGCGCAAGTCTGACCCACGTCGCTGACGGCTTGCACCGCCACGCGCCCCACCAAAGATATCGCCGAAAATATCTTGAAAACCGCCGCCTGCGCGTCCGCCAAACAAGTCACCAAAAATGTCTTGGAAGTTGCCCGAAAAGCCACCACCGCCCATGCCGTTTTCAAACGCGGCGTGTCCCATGCGGTCATACGCTGCGCGCTTGTTGCTGTCGCTTAGCACCTCGTACGCCAACGCGGCTTCTTTGAATTTTTCTTCGGCTTCTGCGTCATCGGGGTTGCGGTCGGGGTGGTATTTCATCGCAAGCTTGCGGTAAGCGCGTTTGATTTCGGTTTCGTCCGCGGTGCGGGCCACGCCCAATACTTCGTAAAAATCTCGCTTTGACATCGTTATTCCTCGCCTACAGGCAACACGGTCGTGCCTGCGTGTGGTTTGTTTGACGCATTGGCATGGGTCATGCCGCGTCAAAATAAAAATTTGGCTAAAATATGGGCTTTAGTGGCGATTAATAACGATTTATCAAGGTTTATGGTAAATTTTTGTAATTCTCGTCTATAGCGCTTTCTGCAATGGTTAGCTAAAAAAAGGTTTCACGTGAAACCTTTTAGGTAATCCATATCCGACTAAAACTGTTCAATTTCAGCTTGGGTCAAAAAGCGGCTGTCACCTTTGTCCAAGCCATCAAGTGTGATGCGACCGATACGGGCGCGGTGTAGCGCGATGACTTTATTGCCAAAATATGCCATCATACGCTTGACTTGGTGGTATTTGCCTTCCGTCAAAACCAAGGTGGCATGGGTCGGGTCGGTAAAGCTTAGCTGTGCAGGTTTGGTTTTATCGCGCTCACCTTCTAGCATAACGCCTTTGGCCAGTGCGTCGATGGCATAGGCTTGCTGCGTGCTGTCCATCGGCTCGGCAAGGGTCAGCTCGTAAGTCTTAGCAACGTGGTGCTTAGGACTGGTCACGCGATGCAAAAATGTACCGTCATCGGACAACAGCAGCGCGCCTGTGGTGTCCACATCCAGCCTGCCTGCCATGCGCAACGCTTGAACTTCGGGTACGTCAATCAGCTCAGTGACAATCGGGTAGTCTTTGGGTTTGAGCGTGCATTCAAAGCCTTCAGGCTTGTAGAGCAAAATATAGCGGTTGCCTGTCGCGACCGATAAGGGCTCGCCAAACCAGTCGATTTCATCATTGACTTCATCAATGTGTACGCTACCATCGCGTACGATCGCACCATTGACGCTGATTTCATCGTTGTGCAAAATCCGCTTGCAGTCTTTGCGCGATAGTTGGGTGGCTTTGCTTAAAAATTTGTCTAAACGCATGGGTATTAAAATCGGTTAAGGTTTTGTCAAACAGTGTAGCACACTTTGGCAAAAAATTTTGTGTGGGGCGTACGTGGGTCAAAATTTGGCCTAAGTATCGGCATTTGATAGCAGTAAAGCCCAGTCACAAGGGCTGGGCTTTGGCAATTGATGAGCCAGTTTCAACGCTTGGGTAGTTGGCTTGATTGCCTGACAAGCGAAGACAGGCACTATTATGACAAATGCGTGGTGTCTGTGCTGGTCGTGGTGGTGCGGGAGACAACCAACGGACGCTCTAGACGGTATTTTGCTGCCGCTTGTTTTGCGCCAGCAATACTGGCTAAGAAAGTAAATAGCATACTAAGTAAGCCGAATAAACCAGTATAGAGTGCGGTTTTACGGGCGGTTTCTTTGGCTTCAGCAACCGCTTGTTGGGCTTTGACTTCGGCCTGCTCGACCTGCGCTTTGGCATCGGCGATGTTTTGCTCAGTTTTGGCTCGGTAGGCTTGATAGGTGGTTAGCGTTTCTTGTTGAACTTGACGCGCCTGTGCCTCGCTTAAGCCTTCGTTTTCAAGACGTTGAATCAGCTGTGGGCCTTGAATGATCGTTTCAATTTGCGCAAGACGGTTTTTGGCATAGGTGTCCAAATTTTTCCATGTGTCGACGTCGCTAAAGTCCATGTCCGCAACTTGGGTTTTGGTGGTATTGACCATGCCTTCAAGCACATTGGCTGTCGCGCTGATTTGTTCTTTGCTCAAAGTGTCATTGTTTTTTGCAATCCAGCTTTCGATGTCATCACGGCTGATGTCGCCCGTGACCTGTTTATAAAGTGCTTGGATTTTATTACCGATATCATCACCATGACCCGACGCGGCGGCAGCGGTTGCCCCTGTGGTGGCAAGACTTGCCGTTGTGCCAATCACTGACCCTGCGGCATTGCCTACTGCGCCTGCTGCGCTACCCACAGCGTTTGCGGTCGCGCCTGCAACGTTGCCAGCGGTTTTTACCGCGCCTGTCAGCCCACTGACTGCCAACCACGTGGTCAGTACAATGATAGAAGCTGCGGTCAGCATACCTGTTAAAGTGGCATCTTTTGGCAAAATCTCGACACCATCACCGAATAACGCTTCGGGTGCTGAGGCTTTGACTGCAAAATAGCCAGCGGTGTAAGCACTTAATAACGCCGTTACGATGGTATAAATACCTGCCGTGATGCTCGCCCCTTGTAAATCAAGGGATAAAAATGCACTCAGTATAAGCGCCAACGAAAACATGGCAAACCATACCACCAGACCCATGAGTAGACCTGCCAAAATGCCGCGCCATGAAGGACGACGGGCTGGGGTTGCGTGCGGTTGATTGTTCATTTTATTCTCCTAAACACCTTTGCTGCGATGCCCACAAAGGCTAATAAAAATTTTTGCCCAAATTCGATTGCGGCTTATTATAGGTTAGCGTGTAGAATAAATAAGCAAGGTTTTGTTAAATTTTTGCTAAATAACTGTTATCAAAACTTTAGATAGTGGCTTAATTTTTACCAAGACAATAAACTACTTACCGCCTATTAGCATGTTTTTACAATTCGATAAAAGTCGAGTCTTTATGCCAACCAACCAGCCTGCTGTATATTATGACGAGCATGTACAATTTATCTGGACTTTAGGCCGATAGAAGGATTTAAAACAGCGCAGCAAGCCGCCATATTAATTATTAATACCTAATGCCGTAACATAAAATGATAGCTGCCACTTGATGACCTACTCCACCATAAACCGTCCACACACAGCCACGATTGATATTAAAAAAAGTCAGTTTTTGGCGTTTGCTTATCCTGTGACCAGTCGCGATGAGGTGTTGTTTCACGTGGAACAACTGCGCCAGCGATATCCCGATGCGCGCCATCACTGCTGGGCGTATATCATTGGTGACCCAAACAACACCACGGATGCAGGCTTTGATGATGATGGCGAGCCATCGGGCACAGCAGGCAGGCCAATGCTAAACCTGTTGCAGCACAAGCTGGTTGGTAATTGCGCGCTGGTTGTGGTGCGTTATTTTGGTGGGATTAAACTTGGCGCAGGTGGCTTGGCGCGCGCGTATGGGGCAGCGGCGCAAGCGGCATTGGCAGACGCAACGCTCACGCCATTTGAGTCTGCAGCACAGCTTGTCATTCACTGTGGATTTGCCGATGAGGCGTTCATTCGTCACATTGTGGCAGGGTTTGATGGTGAGGTGTTGACCGTCACGTACCAACAGCAGGTGCAACTGAGCGTTGAATTGGCAGCGCGTGCGCTGGCTGATTTGACAGCAAAACTGCACGACAGCTTGGGCAAAACGGTCAGTATAACGCATGTATCATGAATTAAATCGTCAAACACAGCTTAGACACAAGGACACACCATGAGCCAACCTGTCGCCTCTTTTTTTAATATTCATGCGCTAAAACTTAAGCCTTTTACCCCTGCGTTTTGGTTGGCCAATCCGCACGTGCAGACGATTTTGCCGCGCTTTGTGCCCATCAAGCCGCCTGCCTACCAACGTGAACTGCTGCCCGATAGCACGGGCGAGACGTTGGTGGCGTATGATTTTGTCTACCCAAACGGTGCACCCAATCCCGACAAGCCACTGGCGATGATGTTTCATGGGCTTGAAGGCGGTAGCGACAGCCCGTACGCCAAGGCGTTTGTACTGGGGGCACAACGCCACGGATGGGATGCGGTGATTGTGCATTTTCGTGGCTGTGGCGGTGTGGAGAACACCGCTTATCGGGATTATCATGCAGGTGATACCCGTGAGGCGCAGTTTGTTTTTGCGCAGCTTAAACAACGCTACGCGCAGGTATTTGCCGCAGGTGTGTCATTGGGTGGCAATATGCTGGCACGATATATGGGCGAAACAGGTGACGACGCACTGTGCGATGCAGCGGTGGTGATTAGCGCGCCTGTGGATTTGACCAGCGCAGCGGTCAAGATGCACCATGGGGTGGCAAAGCAGGTTTATACGCCGTATTTGCTCAAACCCTTGGTGGCAAAGGCGTTAAACAAAACCACTGACCCTGCAACACGCCATAAGCTTAAACATCTGCGCTTTATTGATGGTTTTGATGATATCTACACCGCGCCGCGCAATGGTTTTGCTGACGCCGCCGATTATTACCGCCAGTCCTCTGCCCTGCCTGTCCTCAAGAATATCACCCAGCCCACGCTGCTGATTCAAGCCAAAGATGATCCGTTTGTTGGCATTCGGGCGACGACCAACGAGGTGTCAAACGCGGTGCGTCTGCTCTATAGCAAACACGGTGGGCATGTTGGGTTTATCGACTGGCAACAAGGCGCGTTTGACCTAACATGGCTGCCAAATACCACCATGCAGTTTTTTCAGGCGGTGCATCAGGCAAAACTTGACGCTGTAACCACCCGTGCTTAGACCAGCACTTGGGCCTTAGCGATTTTTTGCCGATTGTGAATTGGGTTTTGGCTTTCTGCTAAAACTGGCTTACAATGGTGTTTTTGCGACATCAATCGGCGGTTAAGGGGAAAGGACAGGCTATGCACATTCATATTTTAGGCATTTGCGGCACGTTTATGGGCTCGCTGGCGTTGCTGGCGCGCGATTTGGGACACCGTGTGACGGGCTCGGATGCCAACGTCTATCCGCCCATGTCCACCCAACTGGCAAACGCGGGCATTGATATCATGCAGGGCTATCATGCCGAGCATTTGCAGCCACACCCCGATTTGGTGATTGTCGGCAATGCCATGAAACGCGGCATGGCAGCGGTGGAATACCTGCTAAATGCGCGCCTTGCTTACACATCAGGGCCGCAATTTTTGGCAGAACACGTGTTGCAGCACCGTCATGTGTTGGCAGTGGCAGGCACACACGGTAAGACTTCAACCACCACCATGCTGGCATGGATTTTACAATATGCAGGCATTGACACAGGGTTTTTGATTGGTGGCGTGCCACTGGTCAATACCACCGACGCGCGTTTGCAAGCGGCATTTGCCCACAGCAGCCACTTGGGACAACCCACCACCGAGACGCAAACGGGCTATTTTGTCATTGAAGCGGATGAGTATGACAGCGCATTTTTTGATAAACGCTCAAAATTCGTCCATTATCGCCCGACCACCGCTATTTTAAACAATCTTGAATACGATCATGCCGATATTTTTGCCGATTTGGCGGCGATTCAGACCCAGTTTCATCATTTGGTACGCACCATCCCTAGCCATGGCAAAATTGTTTTGCCAAGTCATACGCCAAGCCTTGAGCAAGTTTTAGAACACGGCTGTTGGACACCCGTTTGGCGTACCGAGGTTCTACCCACTACCACCGAGCATTCAGCGTCTGCCGACTGGCAAGCTGTGCTAGCGGCTAAAGATGGTAGCATGTTTCACGTGAAACATCTGACTGAGCAAGGCACAGTTGATTGGCAGATGAATGGTTTGCACAGCGTCCAAAATGGGCTTGCGGCCATTGCAGCCGCATACCATGTGGGTATATCGGTGGCGCAGGCGTGTGAGGCGTTGTCAAATTTTGCAGGCATCAAGCGGCGCATGGAGCGCGTTGGGCATATCGGCAATGTTGAAGTGTATGACGATTTTGCCCACCATCCAACAGCGATTATGACCACTTTAGACGGCGCGCGCAAACGCTTTGGCACGCGCAAGATTTGGGCAATTATCGAACCGCGCAGTAATACGATGAAACTCGGTACGCACCAAGCCTTACTTGCGCCTTCAGCTGCCATCGCAGACACGGTGATTTGGTATCAACCGCCAAGTTTGGATTGGTCGGTGGCACATGCGATTGGCGACACGGCACGGCAGTCCGTCATGCACACAACAGCAGACATTATTGAGCATATCGCTGCCCATGTTGGTGATGACGATGTCATCATTATTATGTCAAATGGCGGCTTTGAAGGCATTCACCCGCGTTTGGTCACGCGTTTGCAGCGCGCCTAAAATATATTTTGATGCAGTAACACCACACAACGCCTACAGACTTAACAAACTAACGTTATGATTTTATAGATGAAAACCGTACACTAGCGACAAGCAATGGGCAAACGTGCATACATTAAGGAAGTTGTAGCGCGCCACCCATATTACTATTTGTTCAAAATTACTTGTTAAGGATGAGTGTTATGATGAATTTTATTTATACGATTATCATGGGTTTGATCGTGGGTGTGATTGCACGTGCGATTAAACCTGGCTCTGATGCCATGGGCTGGGTTTTGACCATTGTGCTTGGTATCATAGGCGCGATTGTTGGTGGCTTTATTGCCAGTGCTTTAAACCTTAACGCCAATGGTGGTTTTATGGGGCTGGTGCTGTCGGTGATTGGTGCGATTATCGTGTTGTTTATTTATGAAATGCTGGCAGGTAAACGTCCTCGCTAATTACCAGCAAACACCCATTAAAAAGACGCTCAGGCATGGCTAGCGTCTTTTTTTGTATCTACATATATCCGTTTTTTTGCCTAAACGCTGTCAAACATGTTCCACGTGAAACATTTGGCTAATCACTTAGCGGATAACGCGGGCTAACGAGCAGGCGCAAGCGCATCAATCTCTGCCTTGACCAAGTTGGCGTCATTGGCAAGTACGGTGACATGCTGAGGCAAATCCTCTAAGCCTATGCTGGCTTTAGGGCGTGGGATATCCACTTCACCGACAGCTTCAAAAATCGTTTCGGCAAATTTGGCAGGTAGCGCGGTTTCGGCACAAATTACGATTTCATTGGGCTTGCGCAAACGCCGAGCCACGCCAACGCCGTCAGCGGTATGTGGGTCAATCAGCTCACCATCGCTTTGATACACCGCGCGGATGGTCGCCACGCGGTCGGCGTGGGTTGATTTGCCCGAAACAAAGCCATAACGCTCACTGATTTCTGCCAAATTATCGACCAAACCAAACCCTTGCCCGCTGGCGACATCATTCCATAGACGCGTGACATCCTCACTATTTTTTTGCAACAGTAGATAGATGAAACGCTCAAAGTTTGATGCTTTAGAAATATCCATCGATGGGCTAGAGGTGACAAAGGTCTGGGCAGCGCGGCGTGGGCGATAATTGCCTGTACTAAAAAATTCGTGCAACACGTCGTTTTCGTTGGTTGCTACCATCAAGCGGTCAATCGGCAAGCCCATTTCGCGTGCAATATGCCCTGCACAGATGTTGCCAAAATTGCCCGATGGTACGCAAAAACTCACGCGCTCGCGGTTGTCTGTTGTCGCGGCAAAGTAGCCTTTAAAATAATACACGATTTGCGCCAAAATCCGCCCCCAGTTGATGGAATTTACCGTGCTTAGGTTGTGTTTGGCTTTAAAGTCGGCATCTTGCTGCAGGGCTTTGACGATGTCTTGGCAATCATCAAACATGCCTTCAATGGCGATGTTGTGAATATTGGCATCGGTCAGGCTGTACATTTGCGCGCGCTGAAAATCACTCATTTTGCCATACGGCGATAGCATGAACACTTCCACGTTGTCTTTACCGCGCAGGGCGTATTCTGCCGCGCTGCCCGTATCCCCACTGGTCGCACCGATGATGGTAATACGCTCGCCGCGACGCTTTAGCACGTATTCAAACGCATTGCCCAAAAACTGCATGGCAATGTCTTTGAATGCCAGTGTGGGGCCATTGGACAGCTCCAAAATTTTGATGCCGTCAGATAGCGTGCGCACAGGGGTGATAGCATCGCTACCAAACGTGGCAGGCGTATAGGTGCGGTTGATGATATCGCGCAAATCCGTCTCGGGAATATCATCGACAAACAAGCGCATGATGGCAAACGCAAGCTCAGGATAGCTGAGCGTGCGCCATTGTGCCAGCGTTGCCGCGTCGATGGTGGGATATTCTTCGGGCAACATCAAACCGCCATCAGGGGCTAGCCCCATCAATAATACCTCGCTAAATGCCATCGGTGCGGTGCGTCCGCGCGTGCTGATATATCGCATGGTTGTCAATCCCTTTTATCTAAACAATTAAAACGATGCCCTAACTGGCATTGTAGCCCAAACCTGCACCAATCGCCATGCCCATGCTAAAGTTTTGTTGGTGCAGCGCGCTACCGCGGCAATCATGCGCGCACAGTTTTTTGCAACAGCGCGTAATAAAACCCATCACCACCGTTCGGGTGTAGCGGTAGACACTGATAGCCCACACTGACCGCTATTTGATTGGGCAAAGCCAAATCAAACGCGACAGCGCGCGCATCGTGATGTTGCTGTAAAAATGCGCTGATTTGCTGTTCATTTTCGGCTTTTAATAAAGAGCAGGTCACATAAAGCAAATAGCCATTGGGTGCCAATAACCGCCAAGCGTTGGCCAAAATCGCCGCTTGCAAATCGACCGTTTGGGCAACGTCTGCTGGCTGGCGCAGCAGCGTAATATCGGGGTGGCGACGAATGACCCCCGTGGCGGTGCAGGGCGCATCCAATAAAATCGCTGTGTAAGGCGTGTGTGTAAATTGGGCGGCGTCGGCGCATACCGTTTGCAACGCGGCGACGTTGGTCAGCTTTAATCGGGCGATATTGTCTTGTAGCCGTTGTAAACGGCTAGGCTCATTGTCAAGCGCGGTTAAATGTTTCACGTGAAACTTTTTATCGGTTGCAGCTGCGCTTAGTTCTAACAAATGCGCTGTTTTTCCACCAGGGGCGGCACAAGCATCAAGGATGTCCAAGCCGCCCGTCTCAAACGGGCTAAAATTACACCGTGCCAACAGATAGCCTGCAATTTGCGCGTGCAAATCCTGTACGCTAACCCAGCCGTCAGCAAAATGCGGTAGGTCTTGGATTTTGATTTTAGCCGACAAGCGAATCGCTTTAGCATCTGCCAATCCGATAGGCGTGAGCTCATGGGCGATGTTGTGCGCGGTTAATAACGCGCTGTACTTGGCGATGTCCGTGTACTGGCGATTGACACGCAAAAAAATCGGCGCAGGTTGGCGCAAGGCTTGCCCAAGCGCGTCATAGTGCGCGGCCCAATCCTGTTTGAGCTGCTTTGCCAGCCAGTTGGGTAAGCTGTGGTGCTGATTGACCTTTTTGGCGTATTTGGCGGCAGATTTTTGTACCTTGCGCAAAATTGCATTGACAAATCCTGTCGCGCGCGTCTGTCCCAGTGCCTTGAGCGCCTCAAGCGTGCTATTGACCGCAGCATAATCGGGCGTATCAAGGTATAGCAACTGATACAACCCAACGTGCAGCGCAGCGACAACCTGCGCGTCTTCAACAGGGCGCGTGGTCAGACTTTCAACAATACGGCTGAGCGCCCACCACTGGCGCAACGTGCCGTATAGCAACTCATGGCTAAACGCGCGTGCCGATTCATCAATTTGAGCAAACAAGGATGGTGTAAGACTGGCCAGTGACGTGCCATGCTGAATTTGCGCCAACACGGTGATGACTTGTGCGCGTGGGTCGCGTGATTGGGCTGGGTTGAAAGCTGTGTGGGTCATACCAATCGCTCACCGATTTGTAGTTTGTTGCCTGCGTTGATTTGGGCGGCGGTGAGTGGCTTGCCGCCTGCCCATTGCAGCTTGGTTAAGCACAATCGCTGTGGCTGGTTTGGCGCGCCACAGACCACTTGCACGGCGTGGTTGTCGATGGCAATGACCGTGCCTGCAGGCTGGTCGTCTAAGGCAGCGGCAAACGGCGCAGGTGCGCAAGCAAGCACTTTGACGCGCGTGCCGTTGTGCTCGGTATAAGCGTTTAAGGCACGGATTTGGCGGTCAATATGGGCGGCGTTTTGTTGCCAGTCAATGTGTCCCTCTGTGCTGCTGATTTTTTCGGCATAGTTGGCCAGGCTGTCATCTTGTGCTTGCGCGTGCCGCTGGTAGTGCGGCAAATCTTGCAAAACGCTGACCAGTGCTTGTCCACCCAGTGTCGCCAAAGTGTCGTGCAAGCTTGCGGTGGTGGTGGCTGAGGTAATGGGGCAGGTGACTTTATGTAGCATGTCGCCCGTATCAAGCCCTGCCGCCATTTGCATGATGGTCACACCCGTTTGGGTATCACCTGCCAAAATCGCGCGCTGGATCGGCGCTGCGCCACGCCAACGCGGCAGCAATGACGCGTGCACGTTGATACAGCCAAACGTTGGGATAGCCAGCACGCCTTTGGGCAAAATCAAGCCATACGCCGCCACCACCATGACATCGGGTTGGTAGGCGGCTAATGTTTCACGTGAAACACTGCCCAAGTCGTGTTTTAAACTAAAACTTTCGGGTTGCTCCACAGGCAAGCCATGTTGCAACGCCAGCGCCTTGACGGGTGAGGCGCGTAATTTTTGCCCACGCCCTGCCTTGCGATCCGGCTGGGTATAGACAGCGACCACTTGCACCTGCTTGGATGGCATGGCAAGCAGTGCCTGTAGACTTGCGGCGGCAAAATCGGGCGTGCCAGCAAATACCACGCGCAGCGGTGGGTTGGTCGATAAAGGCGGATGGAGTGTTGTCATTGAATGGGTTCTGTGGTAAGAGTGATAAGAATTGGGTTTTTCATTGCGCTTTGACTATTATAGTCAGAATTGGGCACGGACGCTAATTTGCTGCTCTGCTTACGCGTGTCAATTCCCAAACAGGCGCGATTGTTGCCGCTTGGCAGAATTGTTATAATCGTGCTCGCTTACGGTGGCTAGTGTGGGGCTGATTGCTGCTAAATCAGCGCGTTAGACTTGCTTGTTGGTGTGCTACTTGGTCATTGGTTACAAGTTTTTTTCTTGCCGCGCTTTAGCCGTTTGCTGATCTTTTACCCTTGCACCGCTTGGTATCATAACGCTATGATGAACAACTGGCTACCTCGTTCTATTTGGCAGCGACGGCTTTGGCGGTGGGCGTTGGTTATTTTGATGGCATTTGTGCTGATGCAATATGCTATGCTATTTTGGTCTGCCAAACAACGCCAACGCTTGGCAACACAGGCGTTTTTACAAAACGTTGCCCATGAGCTCAATGTGCGCATTGAACACGGCAGTGCGCGGCAAAACCTGCACCCGTGGCAAAATATGCGCTTAAGTCTGGTCAATACGCCAATGATTGGGGCGTATCAGCTGACGATTTTTGCGCCCGATGGGCAGATTTTGAGCCTTGGCAGCAATCAGCAGGACTTGGGGCACAGCAGTGGTGTCAAATCCAATCTACAGCGCGATTTAACCATTTATCATCCCAAGGGCTTTGAAAGCTGGCTGACGCTCACGGGCGATTATTCGGCGTATGTTCACGGTACTTATCAGCCAATTTTAGGCCAGTTGTTGTCACCGTTGCACCTTGCGCCATTGGCGTTGATGGTGCTGGTGCTGATGTGGTTGGCTTATCATCTGCGTCTGCGTGCCGAGGCGTGGGAGTCGATTTTGACCTATGCCGACCGCGCAAGTTTGGGACAACATCGCAGTTATCAGCCGCTGACGGGCGTTGCCATGCGCTATACGGATTTGCGTAAGCTTGGGCAGCTTATCAACCGCAATGCCTATCGACTGGAGCGTTATCGCCAGCAGCAGGCGGTGCTTGACTATCGGCAAACGCGTTTGGTGGACAACGCGCCCGTTAGCTTGTTTTTGACCAATCGGCGTGGACAAATCACGTATTTTAACGAGCAGTTTGCCCAAACGTTTGGTATTTCATTTAACAAAAACGTGACGTATATGCTAAGCGATTTTGTCTTTGGCACGGACAAGATCGCCCAGCAGCATTTGGCAGAAATCAGTGAGCACCCAGCGCGTGTCAGCCTTGCGGTGACCAACTTGCAAGGCGATGGGTATTTTGCCTTACAGCTCAAACCGTTTTATAACCGCTTTGGTAAATTGGCAGGCTTTAGCGGCGCGTTGTTTGTGGTGTCGGATTATCACAATAAACTTGCCCATGCCGCGCAAACCAACAAGCAACTGACCGAGCGCATTGGTGAATTTGACAAACTGTGGGCAGAGATGAGCCACGAGCTGCGCACACCACTGGCTGGTACACTCGGTATGCTTGAATTGCTGCTAGAAAATCAAGCCAAACTTGACAGCGAGCAAGCCGAAACGCTAACGACCATGCAGCAGTCGGTACAGATGATGCTGCAGCTACTCAACGATATGCTTGATGCCGCCAAGCTCAATGCTGGCAAGCTGCAAACCAACATCGACTATTTGGATTTGGTGCAACTGGTGCGCCAAGTCGCTGAACTGATGCTCAGCCGCGCCAAGCAACAAAACATCGAGCTGTACGTGTTTTTTGGCCCACAAGTTCCGCACTTTATCGACACCGACGGCGGGCAGCTGCGCCAAATTTTGCTTAATCTTTTGTCAAATGCGATTAAATTCACCCAACAAGGCTACGTGGCGGTACTCATCGACAGCGTGCCTCATCACAACCGCATTATTCAGCAGCACCGCCCCAATGACAGCAGCGCACCATACTGGCTACGCATCTGTGTTAAAGATACCGGGATTGGTATCAAGGACGCTGACCAAGCCAAGCTGTTTAAATACTTCAATCAAGCCAATGCCTCCATCAGCCAGCAGTTTGGTGGCACGGGTTTGGGTTTGGCAATTTCCAACCGTTTTTCGCATCTGCTTGGTGGTTTTATCCATCTTAACAGCACATTTGGGCAGGGCAGTGAGTTTCAGGTGTATTTACCGCTTGAGCGTTACAGCCGCCGCCCTGTTATTAGCATGACCGCTGAGCGTCTGTCGGTGTATGTTGTGACATTGTCGCCATTTGAGCTGGTCAATCAACGCTTGGCAGAAGTATTTAATGGGTTAGATATCGCCAACAACAGTTTTACTCAGCTTGATGCCAAGACACTGGCAAAAATTCGCCAGACCAATCTAACTGGCTGTCAGCTTATTGTACTGGTGGATGATGCCTTGTATGACCAACAAGCGCTTGATTTTCGTGGTCTAACCAATTGTAAAAAAATCCTGCTGAGCATGGAGCAATCCGACTCTATCGAGCCCAAGCGAGCCGCGCAATACGATGCGATTGTGCGTAAACCGATTTTCTTAAACGTGCTTATCAGTGAGATTAAGCAGCTATGTCACAGCGAAGATAACGCCAGCAGCCATGCCAATGAGCAGCCCAGCTTACCACCACAGATGGCGTTTAAGGCGTTTTTGCAGCAGTGGCAAAGCCAGCAATCTAGCGGCGTGGCAACCAGCAACCAAATCCAAACAGCCAGCAGCACCGAGCAGCCTGCGCTATTTCGTCGTAAAACGATTTTGGTGGCAGAAGACAATGCCTTGAATCAAAAAATCATCGAAAAACATCTCACGATTTTGGGCTACCCCTCTATCATCGCCGCCAACGGTGAGGAGGCCATCGAGCAGCTTAACACCAATCGCAGCCAAATTGGGCTGATTTTGATGGACTGCCGCATGCCGATTTTGGATGGGCTAGAGGCGAGCCGCATCATTCGTGCCAAACAAGACAGCATCCCCATCATCGCGCTAACGGCCAGTGACACCGACGATGACCGCAATGCTTGTTTGCAAGCAGGGATGGACGGATTTTTATCCAAACCCGTCCATCGTGAAAAATTGGCGCAAATGCTGCAGCGGCATCTGTTGGCATAACGAATCATTCGCGCGATAAGCACGCCGCGTTTGGTTAGCCTTTGGCTTTGGTGCGGAAGGTAAACTGTTTGCTGATACGCTCACCATCGCTGAACGTTAAATCATAACGCGCTTGATACACGGTATCGGGCTGTAGCGGCGTGTCGGGCATTAAAATCACTTCATTGGCTTCTAACAAGCGATTGGGGTCGTTGTCTTTGGTCAGCGTATGCATAAAGCCGACGTTTTGCCCGTTTTGGCTTAGGCTGGCAGACACGGCTTGCACGGTTTTATTTTCAGGTGCAAGAATATAAATCGGCTGCCCGATAGGACGTTGTGACAAATCGCGCGTATTGCCGAACGGATTGGGCTCTTCATGGGTCAGCTCATACGCTGTCACCGAACCTTCACAAGGATATGATAGCACGCTGTTGGGGGTGTGTAGCGCAGCGTTGGCAGGCAATGATAAGACCAGCTCAAGGATGCTTTGTGTGTAATAATACGTGCGATTGTCGATTTGTGGTTCTATTTTATCCCATTGTACTTCAGCATAACTTACGCCAATTTCACTGAACCACGGATGCACCATGCCACGCACATGATACGGTGCGGCCAGCAGCCCTGTGAGCAAATCTTTGGCATTTGCCGCGCTATCAAGCGCAGGATAGCCACCTGTAGAGCCAAAGTTTGCTATGGCAAGGCTTTCACCAACGAACCCGCGATAGGCATTGTAAGTGGTGGGTGTCGCACGCGCGCCCAACGTTGTTGGATTTAACCGCGTGCCGACATCATTGCCCGTGAAATATGGATTGGTGATACCGCTATCGACAATGGTATTGCCTTGGGTATCTTGCAAAACCGTCTCATGGTGAGTCGCAATCGGTTGGCGGTTACTTTGGCTAAGCCACGCCAAATAATTGGCATGATTGTCAGCAGAAATGGTTAAGTTTGGGTGAGAGGTCAATGCCCCAAAACCACAGTTTTGCCGATTATCACTGAGTAATTGTAGCGCGGCTTGCTGACCACTGCCAACGACAACAGGCGTTGGATTGACAGCTTGGGCTGTGGTCGGTGTGGTTGTCTCAGTGACGCTCACGGCTGGGATGGTGGGCGTATTGTCTGCCGTTACAGGCGTGCTATCGGTTGGCGTAACCGCTGTGCCGACGGTGCTGCTTGCGGTGGTGTTGCTAGGCGTATTCACCGATGGATTGGCTGCAACGGGTGCAACCTCTGAATCACTTGAGCCTCCACCGCTACCACAGGCCACAAGCGCAAGACCAAGCGCGGTGACTAAAGCAGTTTTTGATGCGACTGACTGCGCAAAACGAAAAGCAGGTTGATGGGTGTCGGAAGGTTGGCGCATAGTGGCGTCCTTTGAGTGGGCGAGGGTGGTGACAAGAAGACAATCTGTGGCCAAAGAACTTAGCGATGGGCATTTACCCGTTCATTTTTTTGCTAAAAATTAACGTAAAATTAACAATTTGTCAATGTCGTTTGCCATCAGTCTTACAATTGGTTGCAAAATATATTTATCATGAAATTTAAAATATTTTTTAATTCACTTTATAAAACCGTGCTGCGCCAAAAACGCCGCGTCAATAGACTGCTTCACAGGCAAATTATGCGGCGCACCGCTTGACAATAGCCGCTCTAAATACCGTGCCACCAAATCAACCTCAATATTCACCCGCTGCCCAACGCGCCATTGCTGCCCGATGTTGGTCACCTCAGCCGTGTGGGGGATGATATTGAGCCACACCGTATTGCCTTCAACGCGGTTGCTGGTTAAGCTGATGCCATCAACCGTGATAGAACCTTTGGTGGCCGCATACTTGGCGATATCATCGGGTAAGCCAATACTCACCAACAAAGACCGCGCGTCTTGGCTTAGGCTGGCGATATGCGCCACCGCATCGACATGCCCTGCGACGATATGCCCACCAAAACGCGTCGTTGGCAACATAGCTTTTTCTAAATTAACGGGCGTACCGACTTGCCAGTCGCCCAGTGTGGTCTTGGTAAGCGTCTCACGCGACACATCCACGGCGTACCAATCTGCACCATAGTCCACCACCGTCAAGCACACGCCATTACTGGCAATCGAGTCACCGAGTTTGACATCGGCAAAATTTAAATCACTGGCACGAATCGTCAAACGTATATCACCACCGCGCGGCTCAATACGCGCCACTTGTCCCACTGTTTCGATAATACCTGTAAACATGGTTTAAACCCTTAGATGTCGTAATGAGCGATTGTTTAATAAAACGATACAATCAGCGGTTAAATTGGTTGGTTTTAGCAGGCTATAGCAACGTGCTATGGGGTTTTACTGCGCAATTTGATTTGTGGATAACTTTTAGCAAGTGGTTAATTTTGGCGGTTTAAAAAAGTTATCCACTGTGGCAGGCTCGTCGGCTAATTTTTGGTCGGTCACGGTGTTTCATGTGAAACCTATAGCAGGCTAGGCTTTTGCCAGACTCATTTTGTCAAACAAATGGGTAAACGTTTCATGTGAAACACTTATCCACAATCAAGGCTTCTCATAATCACCACTTAATCCAAACACTTTTGCCAGTGGATAACTTTTTAGCGCACTATATCTTGTGGCTATCCTGCTAAAGGCATCAAAATAGACGACCTAATGCACTGTTTAGCATTACTTTGC
This sequence comes from Faucicola sp. SE7633, assembly GCF_059264685.1. Classification (NCBI taxonomy): domain Bacteria; kingdom Pseudomonadati; phylum Pseudomonadota; class Gammaproteobacteria; order Moraxellales; family Moraxellaceae; genus Faucicola; species Faucicola sp. SE7633. The sequence goes on from NZ_JCADBW010000005.1 coordinate 82,889, forward strand.
AATGTTAAATATCAACTTGCTATCTTGCCCGATGGTTTCATGTGAAACCAAATTCAAGCGTAGCTGCTGGTTTAGCGCAGCAATGTCGGCCACAAACATAGGCTGCGCATTTTGTCCCAACAGACAAGGCGCTTGATAGACAATCAGTTCATCAACCAAACCTGCCTGCAAAAATGCGGTAGTCACGCGCGCGCCCGCTTCAATCAATACGTCATAAATTTGGCGTTGTTTAAGCGTGTCTAACACCTCAGCCAATGTCAGCGCAGGCGATTGCACCAACCACAAAGGGCGATGCTGGGCTTGCTGTTGTGTCCAGTCGCCTGCCAGACTCACACGAGCTTGGCGGTCAAGCACAACCAACAGTGGCGCAGGAATCTCTGCTGCCGGCACACCCAAACTGGCGCTGCGTACATCCATGCGCGGCGCGTCGCTCATCACCGTTTGACTACCCGTGATAATTGCCCCGGCACGGGCGCGCAAACGCTGCCCATCCTCGCGTGCGGCATCGCCCGTAATCCATTTAGACGTACCATCGGCTAGCGCAATACGCCCATCAAGGCTACAGGCAATTTTGGCGCGTACCCACGGCAAGCCGCCTTGCATACAGCGCAAAAAACCTGCGTTGAGTGCTGCCGCTTGCGCCTGACAAACGCCTGTTTGCACCTCAATACCTGCCGCGCGTAGCTTGGCAATGCCATTGCCAGCCACTTTTGGGTTGGGGTCGGTGACGGCAATCACCACCCGCGCCACCCCTGCAGCTATCAGCGCGTCGGCGCAGGGTGGGGTGCGCCCATGATGGCTACAGGGCTCTAGAGTGACATATGCTGTCGCACCGTTTGTGGTTTGTTGCGCGGCGTGGGCGGCGCGTAATGCCATGATTTCGGCATGGGGCTGCCCTGCCCGTGCATGAAAACCTTCGCCCAAAATACGCCCATCACGCACCAACACGCAGCCAACGTTGGGATTGGGACGCGTGGTGTACTGCCCACGCTTTGCCAACTCAATGGCGCGCTGCATGTAATACACATCAATTAAGCTAGCGGTGGACATAACATTTTTACAATTTTTTTAAATACAATAACTTAGCAATCATGCGGCAGGGTTTGCTGTAAACCATGTTTTAGTAGGTGTTCGTACTCGGCAGGTGTACCACAAAAATCGATGTCTTGCGGCGCAATCAGCACATAGCCCACGGTCTCACCTGCTGCTATCATCAAATTATACATCGGCGCAATGTACAGCTCGCCGTTGTGGGTCAAATCATTGGCTTGGCAATACGCAAACAACGCCATAAAACGACGCGCGGATTTAAAATAATACAACCCATCGCTACACAGATCTGAAATACGCTGTTTTTCGGTGGTACGGACCACGCGCCCATCGTCATCGAGCGCGATAAACGACCAATGGTCGCCCTCACCACGAAACACTTCTAAATAGCCATCCCAAGTCGCCGCCTGCGCAGGTTTGACAAAGTCATAGCGAAACGTGTCGATATTAAAAATATACAGCGGCTCATCTTCATCAGGCTGTTGCAGTTCTGCCAACTGCTGCAGTCCCAAATACACCGTATGCGCCTGACCGTCGGTTTCTTGGGGTAAGATACAAATACGGTAGTTTTGCACCCCCAATGCGTCAAGCTGCTGGCGGACAAACGCAGGCGTATCGTACACATCGCGCACGATGATAACAAATAAGTCGGTGGCAAAATAACGCGCGAACGATTGCAGTGCGCGCGCAAATACGGTTTGACCTGCCAGCATCAACTGGTATTTGGGCACATCAAACCCTGCCTTAAAAAAACGGCTGCTTAGCCCTGCCATTGGGATAACAATCATTGTTTTTCCTTATTTTTTATTTCAATTTTTTTAAAACATAGTCGGCATATAGGCGCAGTGCATTGGCCAACATGGCTTGCTGACGGTCTGGGCGGTCGCTATGCAGTGGCAACATTGACAAAAACAGCAGCACCACCGCAGGCATCAGTGCAGTTTTGTCATACTGGCGAAAATACTGCTGCATAAAGGCATTTTGTAGCGCGCGTGTGGTGGTATCAAGCTCAAAATTAATCACCACATCCTCGCCTGTGTCAGTGACGTGTTTATCTAGCTGATAACGCCCTGCAATGATGAAATCATACAACCCAATCACTGAATGGGCGATTTTTGCCATGTCATAGCTTTGGTTGCCTAAATGGGTGATATTGCCATCCACATCAGTACCGCGCGGATCAAGTACCTTAATGCGCTGTCCGCGTGCATCAAACAACACATTGCTAAAGCACAAATCACCGTGCAACGTGGCATAGGTGTAGGGCAGAGCAAGCGCGCGCGTGATACAATCCTCGCAAATCTCGGCAATACTGCCCACAGCACGCCCTTGGTAGCGCATCGGCATGTGCAAATCCGTGCCCGTATCTGCACTAAACTGTGCCAGCCGCTTGAGTGTCTTGTCACGGTATAGCTGATTTGAGCTTACCTCAATGGCATGTTTTTGGGCGTCGGTCAGTGTCTGGCTATCAACCGATAACGTGAGGTATTCTTCTAGCAGCTCAAAAATATACGTCCAAAACGGTAGCGCGTTGCGTCCATGAACAAGCAGCTCATTGAGCGGCAACAGTGGCAAGTATTCTAAGCGATAAAACGCTTGTCCTGCGGCATTGGTGCCATGGTCAATCAGCTGTGGGGTGAAACGCTTGAGCGTGGGCGCAAGGCTGGCATACCACATCGCCTCGGCACGGATTTTGTGGTCGTTTTCGCTGGTTTTGGTCACAACCCCTGCATCAATCAGCAGGCTATTAAACGCGCGTTGGGTGGTAATGGTCGCGCGTGTGTTAAAAAACGTATTGATATAACCGCAATTATACCAGCTACTCACCCATTGGCTTGCTAGCGGACGCGCCTTGCGATAACGCTGCACGGCTTTACCAAACTTGCCGCGTGACAACGCCAGTGACTTAAGCAGCGTCGGCAAGTCAGCAAAACAAAAATACCCTGCCCACACCGCATCCACGCCGTCTTGATCTGGCTCAGTGTGCCATTCATAAAGCTGCGGCCGATTGGCCACCGCGATGACATCACAAGCTGTTGGGATATCTATAATCAGTGTATGCCCTTGCAATACGCCGATTGCCCCGTCATCTTTACCGCATTCGATGTTCAGCACATACAGCAGCGCGGCAGCAAATTCCAAGCCATCAGGCACCGCACACACACGCAAATTAAGCTGCTCAACCAGCGTCTGCTCATCGATACGCAGTGAATAACTCTCGGGCAATGCCAACACAATCGCCTCATTGGGCAGGCATTCACGCACAGCTTGCACTTGCAGCTCTAGCAGTTTTTTGTTGCCAATTGGCAGCATACATGGCACGATTTTGCCGATTTCGGCTTCAAGCTCAGCACCGACATACGCCGCTGACATGATGACAAACATAATACGTTCTCACAGCGGCGATGTGCCGCAAATTATCATATAAAATAGTCGCCATCGCTTTTTAACCGTGATGGCGCGCGCACCCTCAGTCCTTGCCAAGCTTTAGCAAGGTTTTGATTTCATCGTATGACAGGGCTAAAAACTCATCGGGTCGCAAGGCTTTGTCATCGACATAAAAGCCATCAAACCCACACCACGGCTTGCCGACATAGATTTCATCAAACGGCACTTCATGGCATTTAAGCCAATCTAAAATAATTGGCAATGTATTTTTATTGATTGCACCGACATTGCCACTGTAAGTGCGCATATTGCGGCTGGTATGAATCACAATGCAAAAGCCTTGCGCGTGGTACTCGCGTAGCTTTTCAATCATCGGTGTGATAGGTTCGGCGTTGGCATAATCGCCGTTGGTCGTGCGCGTTAGCGTGTCATCTAGGTCAAAAATAATGCGTTTCATGATTATCCGTGGTTATTATTGAATGGTCAAATTACAAAATCGTTACTGTAAACTTTAAATTAGCAATTTTTGCGCGTAAAACGACCAGCCAGCATGGCTAAGCGCAAGCCAATGCCGCTAACATACATTATAAAAATGGTTAGAAAATTGAGCAGATAATTAGATTTTAATACGTTTGTTGGCTAAATTCAATGCAGGTTGTTGGATTTTATCACGGCGATTATTTTTTAAAAAAATTTAAAATAATTAACGATTTTCCTACACGCTGGTCGATGGTTTGGCAGTTTTTTGGCTCAAATCCTGCAATTTTTCACGAATTTCTGCTTTGGCAACGTCATCAGATAGGCTCACCAGTAGCTGCTGAAATGCCTCAATATCTTGAAAATTGCGGTACACGCTGGCAAAGCGCACATAAGCGATATCATCCAATTCGCGCAATTCACGGATGACGATTTCACCGACGACTTGGCTTTTGACCTCACGCTCGCCCAGTTGGCGTAGTTGTTTTTCAATACGGCTAATCATCGCCTCGATGCGGTCGGTGGCGATTGGGCGTTTTTGTAGGGGCAGCTGAATTGAGCGGCGCAGCTTTTGGTTGTCATACGGTTCAATACGCCCGTTGCTTTTGATGATGCGCGGCATGACCGCCTCAATGACTTCAAACGTGGTAAAACGCTCTTGACATTGCACGCATTGCCGCCGTCTGCGCACTTGCGCGCCCTCTGCTGCCAAGCGCGAATCGATGACTTTGGTGTCCTCAGCGTTACAAAACGGGCAATACATGCTGCGTGTGACTCATTGTTTACTTGCCAATACAAAAACTGCCAAAAATCTGCCCAAGCAAATCATCGGCGCTAAATTCACCTGTGATTTCGCCCAACGCTTGTTGGGCTTGACGCAGACTTTCGGCAACCAATTCACCTGCATGAAACGTGTGTAGCTGCGTGTCTGCCTCGATGAGTGCGGTTTGCACACGACGTAGCGCGTCCAAATGGCGCGCGCGTGCCAACCACGTGCCTTCAGCCGGATGAAAACCCACGATGGCGCGTAGGGTCTGGCTAAACTCATTTAGCCCCACACCCGTCGCGCAGGATACCGTTACTTGTGCATAGCCTTGCCAATCATAAGCGGCTAGGGCGGCTTGTTGGTCGGGGCTGAGCAAGTCGGCTTTATTACCAATCAGCAGTAAGCGTTTGGCTGATGGCAATTCGCCCAATAGCTCACGCGCCAACGCCAGTGGGTCAGCGGTTTGGCTGACATCATACACCAGCAGCACCATATCAGCTTGGGCAATGGCGTTGTGCGCACGTGCAATACCAATTTGCTCGACGTGGTCGGCGGTGTCGCGTAGCCCTGCGGTATCGGTTAGGTTGAGCTTTAACCCATCGATGATGACCGTTTCTTGCAAAATATCACGCGTTGTGCCTGCCACATCGGTGACGATGGCGCGCTCTTGCCCTGCTAGGCGATTAAGCAAACTGGATTTGCCTGCATTGGGTCTGCCAGCAATCACCGCTGCCACCCCATCGCGCAGTAGCTGCCCTTGTTCGGTACTGGCAAGCACGGCGTTTAGCTGGGTTTGTAGCGCGTGTAGCTGCTCGGCAATTTGCCCATCGGCTAAAAAATCAACGTCTTCTTCATCAGGAAAGTCAATCGCCGCTTCAACGTGCAAACGCAAATGAATCAACTTGCCTAGTAGGTCATGAATGCGATGAGAAAACTCACCGCTCAGCGAGCGCATGGCACTTTTTGCCGCTGCCACACTGGTGGCATCGATGGCATCAGCAATCGCTTCGGCTTGCACCAAATCTAGCTTATCATTGGCAAATGCACGCGCCGAAAACTCACCTGCCGCTGCCTGCGTCGCACCCAGCGCAAAGACGCGCAAAAGCAGCTGCTGCTGCAACACCACACCGCCATGCCCTTGTAGCTCGATGACATCCTCACCTGTGAACGAGTTGGGCGCGGCAAAATACAGCACCAGCCCTTCATCAATCACGCTACCATCGGCCGCATAAAACCGACAAAACTGCGCTTGGCGCGGGCGAAAATGCAGTGGCTTGGCAGTATTTGGCGACTGGGTCAAGGCTTGCGCAATGCTATACGCCGCGCCACCTGATAGCCGAATTACCCCAATACCGCCGCGCCCTATCGGCGTGGCAATGGCAGCGATGGTTGGCTCGGCCATTGTGGCTTGTTTTTCCACCGGGTTATCCACAGTCATCCGCCATTAGACCACATGCCGCGCCGCATCTTTGGCGGCTTGCTGCTTGTCCACTTGTTTGTTAATTAGGTACTGCTGCACCATACTAAACAAGTTATTGACTGTCCAATACAACACCAAGCCTGCAGGGAAAAACAGCATAAACGCGGTAAAAATAATGGGCATGAATTTCATCACACGCGCCTGCATGGGATCAGTCGGCTGTGGATTAAGCGATTGTTGTACAAACATCGCCAGACCCATGCACAGTGGCAAGATAAAATACGGATCCATGGATGACAAGTCATGAATCCAACCAATCCACGGCGCGTGACGCAGCTGCACCGACTCAACCAACACCCAATACAACGCCAAAAAAATCGGCATCTGCATAAACACGGGCAGACAGCCTGCCAGCGGATTGACCTGCTCTTCTTTGTAAATGCGCATCATCTCCTGCGACATACGCATACGGTCATCGCCATATTCTTCTTTGAGTGCTTGTAAACGCGGTGCGATGGCGCGCATTTTTGCCATTGAATAATAACTTTTGTTTGAAATCGGCAACAGCGCCAGCTTGACCAACAACGTTAAAGCAATAATTGACCAACCCCAGTTGCCAATTACCTTGTACAGGCTTTCTAGCACCCAAAACAAGAATTTTGAAATCGGCCACAGTACGCCGTAATCAACCGTCTTATCCAGCCCCTCAGCTATCGGGCGCAAAACGTGGGTATCTTTGGGCCCTGCATACAATGTTGTGGTAAGTGTCAATTGCTTGGCTGGCGCAACTTCAACCGGGCTACTCATCAGGCCGATGATGTGGTCATTGCCAACCGAGCGCGTATAAAAATTGGCACTGTAGCCATGTGGCACCCACGCAGACAAGAAATAATGCTGCACAATCGCCACCCAGCCTTGTTGCGTGGTGACGTTTAGGCGGTTTTCATCAAAATTGCTAAACTTAAGCTTGTTGTATGGCTTTTCGGGTGTACCCCACGCGCCGCCTAGATACGTCGCCATGCTAATCGCGCCTTTATCGGCAAGCCCTGGGTCTTTGCTGTTGTCACGTTTTAGCTGAGCATACATTTGCCCCTGCCACGTTTGGCGGCTGGTGTTGTTGATGTTGTATGCAACTTGAATGGGATACTGCCCTTGGGTAAAGGTATAGGTTTTGCTGATGGTAACGCCGTCTTTTTGGTAGGTTAGCGGCACAACCAAGGTTTTATCTTGTGCGCCCATCTGATAGCGATATCGCGGTGTGCTATAAGGCGCGCGTGTCGTACCACCGTCGATACCATCGCGCCCGACCAACCCCGACTGCGCCACATACACGCGGTTGCTATCATCTTGCAACAAAACAAACGGCTGTGCGTTATCGAGCGTTGCCGCCTCATCACGCAGCGCAGCATACACCACATCGCCACCCATCGGATTGATCCGAATATCATACTTATCTGTCTGCACCTCAATCAACTGCTGCGCAGAACCACTGGTCTGGGTGGACGTGATGGGTGCATTACTGGCTGTGGGCACATCACTGGTAGGATTGGCTGTACCACGTCCGGCAGGCACATCAGACACCGCAGTGGGCGCGGTAGCTGTTGGCGGCTGCGGCTTACCACCTGTAATATAATCATCGCGCCACGCCAACACCAACAAATAACTGGTAATCAGCATTGCCACGATAATCAAAATTCGCAGAATTTTTTGCATAGCCAAATCCCCGCCGTGCCAACCAAATGGTAATCCAAAACAGGCGCTCATCAGTCCACGAAACGCCAACGAACAGCCAAAATAGCCGTTATTTTACTAAAAAAATTCCCAAAAAGATATTTTTATGCACAATTTAAAATCAAACCTCAATGCCTCAAACGCCGCGCCACCAAATACGGGCTAAACGGCCGAACATCAACCGCATAAAAACGATAGCGATACAGCGGACGCGGCACCCAATCAACCCCCAAACCGCCCCACGGATGACAACGCAACAAACGCCTAACCGTCAGCCAACTGCCACGCAAGCCTCCGTGCCAAATGATAGCCTGTACAGCATACTGTGAACAAGTGGGATAAAATCGACAATGTGGCGGCAAACTGGGGCTAATATACCGCTGATAACCACGAATCAACACCAATAACAGGTGCGTGACGCGTCGCCGTATCGCTGATAGGGGAGGGGAGTGCAGAATCGTTGTCGGCATAACCAATGCCTGACCTATTGGGTTTGTGATGATAGAATTTTTAATGATTTACGGGCGATTTGGCTAAATGCTTGTGCAATTTGCGTGAATATTTCAGCGTTCTCACAACTTGATACATCTTGCTTAGCAATCACCACCAGCTCAACGGTACAAGGCAGCTGCGATTGATGCGCACGAAAATATTCACGTAACAGGCGTTTTAGACGGTTACGCTCATGCGCGCGCTTGATTTTCTTTTTGGCAATAGCAAGACCCAATCGATTTAACGCCGTCTTATCACTTGGTATGTGGACAAAAAACAGCAAATGCGAAGTATGTACCTTAAACGTTGTCTGATCAAATACGTGTTTAAAATCCTGTGCAGTGAGTAGACGCAAGGACTTACTATAACAAGCAGAATGCAACGGTAAATTTGTTGTCGCAGAGTTTACCACCGATTTATCCACAACTGATACCCAGTACTTTACCTATGGTAGGTAACGCAAAAAGCGATATAACCTAGGTTAAATCGCTCTTACGAAAATCTCTAACAATCAAAAAAGTGTAATGTGTATAATTTACAATACTTAAACTTAACAAATTACACGGTCAAACGATGGCGGCCTTTTGCACGACGGCGTGCCAACACTTGACGACCATTTTTGGTTGCCATACGCGCACGAAACCCATGGGTACGCTTACGCTTTAGATTGCTGGGCTGAAAAGTACGTTTCATAACTGTCCACCTGTCCAAATCAGCATTGGTACAAAGTCAGACCAATAGCCAAAACAAAACTGAAATAAAATTTAGTGCGCTATTATGCAAAATTTTATACGCTCAGTCAAGCATAAATTGACTTAAACCCGTGGGATAAGGGTTAGATCGACATCACATTAAAATATCAAAAAATTCATTTAATTAATTTTACCTCAGAATTTAGTATTTTGATTTAAATTCCAAAGTTATCCACAAAAATTTTCGCCCTAATAATAAATATTATATATATATTATTATTATTAAGCACGGCATTTTCTGTGGATAAGTCGATACATTTCATTATTTTTCAATAATTTACGATGTTGATAACCCTGTGGAAAACGCGTTGATAAAATGTGTGTAACTTACCAAAAAAAATTATCCACAAAGTTATACACCGACTTATCCACAGGTCTAAAACTACAAAATCAGTTGCTAAATTTGGCAAATATGCTAAAGTATGCCGCGTCAGTTTAGGGGTGATCGATCATGGCAAATCCAGTGTGGCAACGCTGCGTGGAGGAATTAAAATATTTAGTACCTGATAATATTTTTACAATGTGGATTCGTCCATTGTCTGCCTATCAGCAGGAGGATACGCTTTATCTTACAGTGCCTAACCAATATTTCGCTGCGTATATTGAGAAAAATTATTTAGCGCAGATTGAAAGTTTGGTGACGCAGTTTTCGGCAGAAGCACCACTAACCGTCAAAGTCACCATCGATAAAGCGCCCGATATGCCCACAAGACAGGTGGAGGCGGCCAGTGGCACAGCGCAATCGCCTGCAACCACAGCGGCCAATCAGCGCGACACACGACAGAATCTAGACCCTAGTCTGACGTTTGAGCAATTTGTGACAGGCAAAAACAATCAGCTAGCCTACAGCATGTGCAAAGAGACGGCAGCCAATCTGGGCGCAGCAAAGAATAATCCGATGTTCTTGTATGGCGCGACTGGCTTGGGTAAGACCCACTTGATGCAAGCGGTAGCCCATGAAATTAGCAAGCAAAACAAAGGTTTTTATTATTTCACCTCAGATAAATTCGTCAATAAGTTGGTTAGCGCGATTCAGCACAACCAAGTTGATGAATTTAAGCAAAAAATCAAACAGGCAGATTTGCTGATTATCGATGATATTCATGTCATTGCTGGCAAGACCAAAAGTAGCGCGGAGTTTTTGCAGTTATTCAATGATTTTTTGCGAAAGAACAAACAGATTATCTTGGCATCCAATCGCCATCCCAGTACGCTTAGTGAATTTGATGAACAAACCAAATCACGTTTTGCTTGGGGGCTGTCGGTGGCGCTTGAGCCGCCTGAACTAGAAACGCGTGTGCAAATTTTGCAAAAAAAAGCCAAGGCTAAAAACATGGATCTGCCCAAAGATTGCGCGATTTTTATTGCTCAGCACGTGGTTGCCAATGTGCGTGAGCTTGAAGGCGCGCTAAACAAAGTTCTGGCCATGGCGCGGCTACTTAACCAACCTATTCACCTAGAGATGGTGCAAATTGCGCTCAAAGACGTGATTGCCATGCGTGTACAAGCGGTGAGTATGGAAAATATTCGTAAAGTGGTGGCAGAATTTTATGATATTTCGGTCAAGGATTTGATGGGTAAAAAACGCACGCGGCATATCGCGCGTCCTCGGCAAATGGCGATGGCGTTGGCGCGTGAGCTAACCAACAACAGCTTTATTGAGATCGGGCAATCATTTGGCGGGCGTGACCATACCACGGTGATGCACGCGTGTGACAAGGTGCAAGAACTGTGCGCCACCGACAGCATGTTTGATAAGGACTATCGCTCATTGCGCTTGATGTTGCAAACCTAATTGGCGATAATAGTACGTTATTTGTTAATCGATGAGTCGTTAGACTTTTTTTCGCAAAATACCGCGTCAGTCAACAGGGGCAAGACATGCAGCTGATCATCTCCCAAGCCATGCTTATGTATGCGGTGAATTTGATTTTTAAAGCCGCCGATAAACGCAATAGTCTTGCGATTTTGGCAAATCTAAAACTGGTTTTGACCCCTGAGCGTTTGACCTTGGTGGCATCAGATTTAGAAGTTGAGCTGCAGGCGGATGTGGCGTTGCCTGCAGGTGCTTGCCAACACGCAGGACAAATCACTGTGCCTGCCAATAAATTCAAAGAAATCATCAAGTTACTGCCTGAAGATGCGCAAGTTTCTATAAGCGTCACTGATAACAAACAATGTCAAATCGTATTTGCTGATAGCCAGTTTCGCCTCAATACCCTGCCTGCAGAGGATTTTCCACTGATTGGCGCGCCTGAAGCTGCAACGTCTGTGGTGTTGTCGCGTGAGACGCTGCTAGATTTATTGGAAAAAACGCACTTTGCCATGGCCATACAAGATGCGCGTTATTACTTGACGGGCATGTTGGTCGAACTAAAAGACGGGCTGTTTACAGCGGTTGCGACAGATGGGCATCGTTTGGCGTTGGCGCGCGCGGCCAACACCCAGACATCGGCGGAGGATCTAAGCGCAATTTTACCGCGTAAGGCGGTACTTGAGTTGCAACGACTGCTTGGCGAGATGCGCCGCGCCCAGCCAAACGTAGACAATGCTATCACGCTTAATATCGGCCGTGAGTTTGTGCAGGTCATGTTGCCATTTGGGCAAAGCGAAGAGGCGACCAATAACACGCAAGCACCTGTCATGGTGACGTTTACCGCGCGTTTGATAGACGGTAAATTTCCTGATTATCGCCGTGTGATTCCAAGCAACACGGACAAAACAGCGCGGTTTGGGCAAGACGCACTGGCAAATATGCTGCGTCGTGTCTCGGTACTTAGCAACGAAAAATTGCGCGGCGTGGTGTTTGAATTTGGCGATGCTGAGCGCGTGCGCATTCGTACCAGTAACGCTGAGCACGATGAAGCCAGCGCGGTATTGCCGATTCGCTATCAAGGCGCGCCGTTGGAGATTTCATTCAACGTGGCGTATTTGCTCGATGTGCTCAATGTGCTACAAGGTGATATTGATTTGCACATGCAACAAGCAAATGGCTCGGTGTTGATCCGTCAAGTCAATGACAGTCAGCATGATTATGTCATTATGCCAATGCGTATTTAGTGGGTCATTTTTTATCTATTAAATTGCGCTGGGTCATCAATTGGATTGGGTAAACGGGAAACAATAGAGCAAGGATGCCGTGAATATCGCCCGTTTACACATTCATCATTTGCGCAGCATTCAGTATGCCGACATTAGCCCCAAAGCGTGCAATGTGTTTTTGGGTGATAATGGCAGCGGCAAAACGACAGTATTAGAGGCAATTTACCTACTGTCACGTGGTAAAAGCTTTCGCCATCATCAGCCCAAATATTACATTACCCACGGGGCTAGCAGTACGGTTATTTTTGCCAAGCTTGTTTCTTTCAGCCATGAGAACTCCGCACTTAGCCCAACGTATCAAACCATTGCCGTTCAAAAATCACAAGACGCTACCACTGAGCTACGCTTAGATGGGCACATGTTGGCCACCCAAAGCCCACTGACCCAGCTGTTGCCTACACTGCTACTTGAACCAGTAAGTTTGGCCGCGCTAGAGCAGGGCAGTCAAAGTCGTCGCGAATTGCTTGATTGGTTGGCGTTTCACGTGGAACAAAATTTTCATGGGCAATGGTTAGCTTATCAGCGTCTGCTCAGACAGCGCAACCAATTCCTAAAAACTTTGGCAGGGCAACGTCAGATCTCTGCCTTGCATCGACAAGAAATCACTGCGTGGGATAAGCAACTTGCTGAATATGCCGAGCAGATCCATGCGTTGCGCCAAGATTTGCTGACGCGTTGGCAGCCATATTTTGCCGAACAGGTTGAGGTATTTTTGCCGCACTATGCCAAGCGGCTGCGTTTGCGTTATAGCGCAGGTTTTGATAGCAAAACAGGTTTGGCGACATTACTTGCCGAGCGGCTTGATAGCGACATCGCAATGGGCTATACGCGGGTTGGCAGTCACCGCGCTGATATCCAAGTCATGCTTGACCAGACCCTCACCGATGCCGCAGGGCAAGCCCATGCCCACAGCTTGCCTGCGGTGGACATGCTGTCACGCGGTGAACGCAAGCTGCTGATGATGGCGTTTCGCTTGTCACAGTTGCCACTGCTGCAAGCGGTCGGTAAGGTGCCATTGGTGCTTATTGACGATATCACCGCCGAGCTTGATAAAAACGCACTAAGCTTGCTACTACATGGGCTAAAACAAGTGCAATGCCAATTATTTATCACCAGTTTATCGGCAGATATCGTGCCGATATTGCAAGCAATATGGGCGCAGGACTTAAGCGTGTTTCACCTTGAGCAAGGTACACTAAGCGCGCTGGCTGACAGCATTTAAACCCCAAAAAACGCCCAAAAATTCACGGCAAAACCTGTGGCAATGGATGATTTTTTTACCAAAATTTGCTAAAATATCCCCTTTACTTTTGACAAAAATACATCGCCAACATTTGGTGTAATTAGAGCGTTTGTGCAACCATTTGGTGTTGAACAAACCCATAAAGCAGGTGTGGGCGAGCAAGCAGGAGCAAGCATGGTAGACATGGCAAATGGGGCAGACGGACTCAACACACACGCAGACACAGCGAGCCAAGACACGCCCGTGAACCATGCTGACAACCAATATGGCGCTGACCGTATCCGTGTTTTGCACGGCTTAGAAGCGGTGCGCGTGCGCCCTGGTATGTATATCGGTGATACCGATGATGGCACAGGCTTGCATCATATGGTGTTTGAGGTGGTCGATAATGCCATCGATGAAGCGCTGGCAGGGCATTGTGATCAAATTGACGTGGTCATTCATGAGGATGAATCGGTCAGCGTGACCGATAACGGGCGCGGTATTCCTGTCGATATCCATCCTGAAGAAGGTGTATCGGCGGCGCAAGTTATCATGACAGTGCTGCACGCAGGCGGTAAGTTTGACGACAACAGCTATAAAGTATCAGGCGGCTTGCACGGCGTGGGTGTGTCGGTGGTCAATGCGCTGTCACAAAAACTGGTGCTTGACATTTGGCGCGATGGCTACCATCACCGCCAAACCTATGCAGATGGCGAACCGCTGGCACCGATTGAGCGTTTAGAACCTTCAAGCAAACGCGGCACACAGGTGCGGTTTTACCCCAGCGATCAAATTTTTAGCACGACAATTTTTGACTATGACATTTTGGCAAAACGCTTGCGTGAATTGTCCTTTTTAAACTCAGGCGTCAAAATTGTCATTACCGATGAGCGCAGCGGTAAGCAACAAGTGTTCGAGCATGCAGGTGGCTTGGCGGAGTTTGTCAATTACATCAACGCAGGCAAAAACGCGCTCAATGATGTGCTGCATTTTACCAGTCAGCAAGCCGATGGTATCGGTGTTGAAGTTGCGCTGCAATGGACAGATAGCTACAACGAAAAGGTTTTGTGCTTCACCAACAACATTCCGCAGCGTGATGGCGGTACGCATTTGTCAGGTTTTCGTGCGGCATTGACCCGTGGGCTTAATAGCTACATGGAAAACGAAAACTTGATGAAAAAAGAGAAAGTCGCAGTGACAGGCGACGATGCGCGCGAGGGCTTGACTGCAATTGTCTCAGTCAAAGTACCTGACCCCAAATTCTCTAGCCAAACCAAAGACAAACTGGTTTCAAGTGAGGTCAAATCCGCCGTTGAAACCGCGATGCACGGGCAATTTCAAGATTATTTATTGGAAAATCCAAACGCCGCCAAAGCCATTGCAGGTAAAATCATCGACGCGGCGCGTGCACGTGAAGCCGCGCGCAAAGCGCGTGAGATGACGCGGCGCAAAACCGCGCTTGATATCGCAGGCTTGCCGGGTAAATTGGCGGACTGTCAAGAAAAAGACCCAGCATTGTCTGAGTTGTATATCGTTGAGGGTGATTCAGCAGGCGGCTCAGCAAAACAAGGACGCAGCCGTAAGACACAGGCGATTTTGCCTTTAAAAGGTAAAATTCTTAACGTTGAACGCGCGCGTTTTGACAAAATGCTGTCATCCGCGGAGGTTGGTACTTTAATTACCGCACTTGGCACAGGTATTGGCCCAGAAGAGTACAATGCCGACAAGCTGCGCTATCACAAAATCATCATCATGACCGACGCGGATGTGGACGGTTCGCATATTCGCACACTGCTTTTGACGTTTTTCTTTCGCCAAATGCCAGAGCTGCTTGAGCGCGGACACATCTATATCGCGCAGCCACCGCTTTACAAACTTAAAAAAGGGCGGCAAGAGCTGTACGTCAAAGACGATGACGCGCTTAAATCCTACTTGCTATCGGCAACGATTGACACGGTGCAGCTACACCCAAGCAGCGACGCGCCTGCAATTCGTGGCGAAGCACTGGAAGCCTTGCTAAATGACTACAATCACACCCAAGCCATCAAAACGCGGCTACAAATCAAATACCCTGCCGCCATGCTAGATGCGCTAACGCAAGTTGATAAGCTTAATATCGAGCAGCTGACCGACCACGACGGGATGCAGCGTTGGTTGGCTGATTTTGACGCGGCGTTGAACCGTGTCGCGCCTGAACTACAACCACAGGTAAGTTTGGTGGCATTTAACCCAGCCACCGCCCAAGCGACAGACAGCGATGCGGATACGGTGGGTGCGGTCAGCCCATATTACTTGCCGCAGGTGGTGATTCATGTCCATCAGTTGCCGCAGCAGTATCTGCTTGATACCAACTTTATTGGGCTGGGCGAGTACGCGCGTTTGCACCGCTTAGCCAACCAGTGGCAACATGCCTTGACCGACAGCGCGTATTTGCAAATCGGTGACAAAACCCTTGTCGTACAAAGTATGGCACAGCTGTGGCAACAACTCATGCATGAGGCGCGTCGCGGCTTGACCATTCAGCGTTATAAAGGCTTAGGCGAGATGAATGCTGAGCAGCTGTGGGAAACCACGATGGACCCCGAGAACCGCCACATGCTCAAAGTTACCATCGAGGATGCAATTGCTGCTGACCATCTGTTTGCCTGCTTGATGGGCGATGATGTCGAGCCGCGCCGCGCGTTTATCGAAGAAAATGCCTTGACTGTGGCAAACCTTGATATTTAAACACGATATTGGCATAAATCGGTGACATAAACCGTGTTAGAACTGTTATTGCTGGCGATCGCCTTATCGATGGATGCCTTTGCCGTGGCGATCGGCTTGGGTGCTAAGCACCGCCATCACACCGCGCGTACGGCAATATTGGCAGCGGTATATTTTGGTGCGTTTCAAGGTATTATGCCATTACTGGGCTATTTGGGTGGGCGCACGATTTTGGGCTGGATTGAGTCGGTCGCGCCGTATATCGCTTGCGTGATTTTGTTGGCATTGGGTGCTAAGATGCTACACGAAGCGTTTGGTGACGACGATGCCGCGGATGATATACCGCTGCGTATCAGCCACCAAGCCATGCTGCCGCTTGCTGTGGCGACCAGTATTGATGCGATGGCGGCAGGGTTTACGCTTAATTTACTGCCCATCAACGCTTATAGCGCGTGTTTGCTGATTGCCGTGGTGACCGCTGGGTTTAGCTTTGTCGGGGTTTGGTTGGGCAAGCAGTCAGGCACATGGCTTGAGAGCAAAGCAGAGATCTTTGGTGGGCTTGTGCTGATAGCAATTGGCATTAAGATGGCAGTGGGCGCGTAAGCGATTAGGCAAAAAATTTTGGTAGCAAGCAAAAGGACAACCACGGTGACACAAGCAGCGATTAAGCAAGACCGCATTTTAATTTTGGATTTCGGCTCACAATACAGCCAGCTCATCGCGCGACGTGTGCGTGAAGCAGGTGTGTTTAGTGAGCTTTACCCCTATGACATCGGTGTAGATAAAATCCGCGAATTTGGTGCCAAAGGCGTGATTTTGTCGGGCGGTCCTGAGAGTGTGTATTTGGACGACGCGCCTTTGATTGATGATGCCGTGTTTGATTTGGGCGTGCCTGTGCTGGGTATTTGCTACGGCATGCAGGCGATGGCACAGCGCTTTGGCGGACAAATTGCTGCTAGTGCACAGCAGGAATTTGGCGCGGCGGTGATTGATAAAATTGCCGATGACGCGCTACTAGGTGAAATTGAGGACGCGCCCAATAAATTGTCTGTATGGATGAGCCACGGCGATAAGGTCATTGCGCTGCCTGATGGTTTTGTGGCAACAGCCAGTACGCCAAGCTGCCCAATCGCGGCGATGGGGGATGATACGCGCCAATACTATGGCTTACAATTTCACCCTGAAGTCACCCACACCCAACAAGGCGCGGCGATTATTGCACGCTTTGTGCATCAGATTTGCGGCTGTGCCAACGACTGGACGCCAACCAACATCATCGACATGCAAGTTGAGGTGCTCAAGCAGCGCGTGGGCGACAAACAGATTTTGCTTGGGCTATCAGGTGGCGTGGATAGCTCCGTGGTGGCGGCATTACTTCATAAGGCAATTGGCGATCAACTGATTTGCGTTTTTGTTGATAATGGCTTGCTGCGCTTGCATGAGGGCGACCAAGTCATGCAAGTATTTGCTGAAAACATGGGCGTGAAAGTCGTGCGTGTGGATGCAGAAGAGCGCTTTTTGTCCGCGCTGGCAGGTGTCAGTGACCCCGAAGCCAAACGCAAAATCATTGGCAAAACGTTTATTGACGTGTTTAGTGATGCCGCGCGTGAGCTGTCGTCCGCAGGGCAGGGCATCGAGTTTTTGGCGCAAGGTACGATTTATCCCGATGTCATCGAATCGGCAAAAAGCCACCAAGGCAAAGCACACGTTATCAAAAGTCATCACAACGTGGGCGGCTTGCCTGAGGATTTGCAGTTTGCCTTGGTTGAACCATTGCGCGATTTGTTCAAAGATGAGGTGCGTAAATTGGGTGTTAGCTTAGGCTTACCCGAAAAAATGATTTACCGCCATCCATTTCCAGGGCCAGGTTTGGGTGTGCGTATCTTGGGCGAGGTCAAAAAACACTATGCCGATATCCTGCGTCAAGCCGATGCAATTTTTATGCAAGAGCTTGAAAACGCAGGTTGGTATGACAAAACGGCGCAAGCGTTTGCGGTGTTCCAACCGATTAAATCTGTCGGTGTGGTTGGGGATGGACGGCGTTATGCATGGGTGATTGCCCTGCGCGCGGTCGAAACGGTGGACTTTATGACCGCGCGTTTTGCCCATTTGCCGTATGAATTGATCGAAACGGTGTCTAACCGCATTATGAATGAAATCAAAGATGTTTCACGCGTGACCTATGATGTGTCAAGCAAGCCACCTGCGACGATTGAGTGGGAATAAATTAGACAAGTGTGGCGCAAGCAAAAAAAGCACCCGTTTAGACAGGTGCTTTTTTTTCATCAAGCATGGGGAGCGGATTAGCTTAGACAAATCCCAATCAATGTTTTGTAACGATCCCATTTGACAGGGATGATATATGAGCGTTTGTTGGTAGGAAGATAAGTCTCATTGGGCACACCTTCAACCACAATCGGCGTTGAGATAATAAAATCTGAGCCAAACTCGCGGCGCGCATTGCCCGACACGGTGTTAGCAATCTCACCGACCAAGTCTTTGAGTAGCTCCTCGGTGGTGGCAGGCTCGCCCATGTGCAACAAGATGTTGCGCAGCATGGGTGTCTCTGAGCTGACATACACGCAGCCTTCTAGCGGACCTGTGATGTTGATAATACCGCTATAGTCATAGGCAAGCGGCGTGGTGTTGTCGTTAAGATAAGGGGTATCAACCTCGACATCGTCAGAGCGAATTTGTTTAAAAAAATGTGCAACAGATTCAACAAAAACGTGCAATTTTTCGGCTTTCATGGTAAAGGCTCACATCAGTTGCTTAATTTGGATGGGGTGGGCAAAATAACGCTAAGCTGGCGTTGGAGTCTCACGCCAGCTTATGCTTGATAACCAACCATTTGATCAATCAGGCTATAGTTAGCCTTTACCATTGAGATAAATGCCGATAAAGGCTTGATGATCATTCCATTTTAGCGGGATGATAAACGTGTGTTTGTCCTTGTCTTTGGGCAGCAAAACGGTTTCGGGCTGACCTTTGAACACAAACGGTACGGAGATATTAAATTCGTCGCCAAACTTGCGCCGTGCGTTGCCTGAGATGGTGTTAGCAACCTCGCCAACCAAATCAACCAAATTTTCTTCACTGTTGTCAGTCTCTTGGATGATTTGTAAGATTTTTAGTAGCATCGGTTTAGAGGCGGTAAAATACACCAAGCCTTTATTGCTGCCGCTGATACCGATCACGCCTGTATATTCTTCAAAAATCGGTGTTTGGTTTTCGTTGAGATACGGGGTATCCACGATGATATCAGCATCATTCATTTGTTGAAAATAATTAATGACGCTGTCAATAAATACCTGAAAATATTTTTCTATCATGTCAATTTCTCACTAAATAATTTTGGCTGTCTATCAAATACGTTGTAATCATCAATCGCTGACCAATTCATCCAGCGCTTCGCCAAGCTCTTCTTCTGAAAATGGCTTGCACAAAAAACCACTCGCGCCCAATTCCAGTGCCTTGATGCCCGTCGCTTTATCTGATAAAGCCGAGACAACCAAAATTCTGACCTCTGGATCAATAGCAACCAGTTTTTCGATACATTCTAAGCCGTCCATTTGAGGCATGGTCAAATCCATGGTGATGACTTGCGGACGGTAGAGGTCAAATTTGTCAAGCGCATCTTGACCGTTGCTTGCTGTAGCAACCAAGGTAAACTGATCTGCGTTATACACGCGCTGAATGCGGTTACGAATGATGTTTGAATCATCGACAATCATTAAGCGATACATAAATTTTCTGCCTGTTGTGTAGTGATTGATAAACTAAAGCCTAATGTCTAGTTATTGCACGGGATTTTTAGGGATTTTGACGGTCATACGCGTGTATTTGCCAGCTTGGCTATCAACGTTGATTTGTCCATTCATTTGGTCAATGTGCGCCTGAATGATGTCCATACCAACGCCGCGCCCTGCATCGTCATCGGCTTGTTCACGTGTACTAAAACCTGATTTAAACAACAGGGTAGTCAAACGCTGTTCAGACCACTGCGCCAAGTCATTGGCATCATAGCCCATCTGCACCGCGCGTGTGCGGATGGCATCAAAGTCCAAACCATTACCGTCGTCTTCAATCATCAGTTTGTAAGATTCAGACAGTTCAATCAAACTAAGATTGATCTTTCCAACCACTGGTTTACCGCGTGATTCACGAACTTCAGGCGTTTCAATACCATGTACCACTGCGTTACGCACCAGCTGAATGGTGATATCTTTGATCACAGCCGCGATATCAGCAGGCGGTTGAATGCTGTTAAACCCTGACGCTTTAAGCTGCACCTGTTTTTGTTGGCGCGTGGCAATATTGTCGGCAAATTGTTGATAAAATGCGTTCATACCACCATTGGCTGTATTGGCGGTGATTTGCGGCTTGATGGTATACACCTCGCTGGTGCCGCTGCTCGCTGGTGCTGCGCTGGTATCTGCAACAGGTGCAGCGTTTTGGTTGATCCGCAAACCCAAGCTCTCAATGGTATTAGATAGACTTAATAGTTCGTCTAGGTGAATCGTCAATGGCAAAAAGTCGTTACCACTAAGCTTATCTTTTGCCTGTAAGCCTTTGAGTTTTTCTTCAAAGTTATTGGCGATGTTGGTGAAGGTATGTAGGTTTAATGCTGACGCTTCACCTTTTAGACTGTGCATGATGCGATACATCTGGGCAAGTTTATCGCGCAACGCGCCTTGGTCACTGCCAGGTGTTTTGAGAATATTGTTGATTTTGACGATATTTTGTTTGGTGTTTTGGATAAATTCGTTGATGATCGTGGGGCTAACGTTCAAAATTGTCGTGAGCATCTCGATTTGTAAGTCGTTTTGCGCGCGTTCTTCTTCTAGACGTTGTTCTAAGCGCACTTGTTGGGTCACGTCTTGTACGTTGACCAAGATACGTGCGATGTTGTTTTGGTCATAAACGCGCGAGAATTTAAAATCAAGGTACTTGTTGGCACCACTGGTTTTGCCTTCGTCTTGTAACAGCACCTTTTTGAGAGGGTTTAGGTCATCGATCAGCTTTTCTTTTACCCGTGGGTTGTATAGCTGCTTAACAAAACCTTCAGTAGTCTCCAAGTCTTTGGCAGTTACCTTATTTTTAAGTAGTTGTGCCAAGTTTTCGCCAGCGATTTGGTCGGTGCCCATGATGTTGGTGAGCTGCGCTGAGTACTGATTACCAATACTCAAATCTTTGTTTAACAGGAACAAGCCTGTGTTCACGTTTGCCATGATCTCGGCGGTTTCACGCTGTGCTGCTGCTGCTTGCGCATCGGCTTCACGCAGTCGGCGAACAAAGAAGAAGATAAAGATACCAAAGTAGGTTAAAATCGCACCAACACCCAGCAGCTGGATCAAACGAATCAAGTTTGCTTCGTTTTGCGCGCGGTTGTATACGGTACCTGTCAAGGTGTTGAGCGTGTCGTTCATCACCAAGCTTGAGGTTTTGGCTTGATCGTTGGCGGCGTTGAGCGCAGGCGCAGCATCTACGTTAAGATCTTTGGCAACTTTTAGATAGTCATCAACCCGAGGGCGTAGCTGCTCCCATTGCTCACGGGTCTGTGCCAAAGCAGGACGAATAGCTGGATCAGTGATGGGGTCGATTTTTTGCGTTCTACCCATCCCAGTGGTCAGAACGCCACCTTCTTCAAGCGCATCAAGGCTTTGCTCGATTGACTGGCTACTATCTTGCAAACGCTTGATAACTGTACTCATGTGCGGCGAGGTAAAGTCCTCACCATAGCTGTTTTGCAAGTCAAACAGATCCTTGAGTACCGACTCGGCGTTGTTGGCAATTTGGTTGGTGGTGTTGATCAAGGTGGTGTTTTTTGCCAAGATGTTGGAGGTATAAAACGTAAATGCCAACAATGCACCAATCAATGACAAGAATAGTGTGATCGAGGCAATCAGCGAGCGATAACGTGAGCCGTCATCGGCGGGCGCTTGCACCAATGGTTTGGTCATAGACGGGGTCGTGCGCGGTAATTTCATAATAGCGTGCCCTAAAAAATTTGTTGCAAGTGGTATGCTAAATCAATGCGTTGAATAATACGTTAGGCCTAAGGGGTGGCAGGGGTCGCTATATCTTGCTCGACACTGATGTTCCATTTGTCATCAATTTTTTTGAGCGTACCGTCGGCTTTGATTTTACGAATACCGTCGTTGATTTTGGCCTGTAGCGCATTGTTGCCTTTTTTCATTACGATGACTTGTTGTGAGGTTGGGTCGCTTTGGTCTTGATAAGGCACAATCTTGACTTTTTGCTCAGGATGGTTATTGGCAGTTTCTTTAAGCAATGGATAATCCTGCAAGATCGCATCCACCTTACCCTGTACCAACTGCTGAAAAAGCAAATAAGTGCTACGCGTTGCCGTAAGTTCACGGGCAATATTGGCATCTTTGATTTTTTCGTACTGAATCGTGCCGTCCATCGCGCCAACGTGTAAGCCTTTTAAATCCTCAAAGCGTTGTATATTTAGGTTATTATCCTTATACATAATCGCTGAGGGGTTAAAAAAGTAAGGGTCGGATAATGCGTAACGCTCGGCGCGCTCAGGTTTATAAGAAATACCCGAAATCGCTAAGTCTGTTTTACCTGATTCTACCGAATTAAACAAACCTGAAAACGGATCTTTGACAAATTCTACGCGAAAGCCCTCTTCCTCACCAATCGCACGGATCACATCGACATCGTATCCAGTTAAATTGCCGTATTGATCAAGGATTGAAAACGGTGGCATCGTACCCGTTGTTGCAACTTTAACCACAGGTGCATTAGCGGGCAGTTTAGAAACAAAGCTATCACCTGTTGGCGCACTGGCAGCACCTGCTGCCGCATCTTGATTATTGGATACATTCGATTGTGTACACGCGCTTAACACCGCACCACATACGAACATACCTAGACCAGCCCAGCGTTTCATAGGCAATCCTTTAATAATTGAGCATTAAAAAGACAAAGTAAACAGCATTGGTTTACTTTTTGAAGGGTAAAGTAACAAAAATCTCACATAGACGGCAGTATATTGAGGAAAATATTACATCTCAATCAGTTAATGTAAAATTTTGTAAATATAGCAAAAGACTGAAATATAGTTGAAAAATATTTCTATTGTAATTGTTTTGTATAGTAAATATTAATTTTCGTATAATTAAAAAGTACGCATCAAAAGTGGCTTACCCTCTTTTGGCGCGCACCATCGCCCAAATGATCATTGCCGCCAAAACGCCAAAAAACGCCAATGACAACTCGGGAATACTAAAACCCAAAAATGTCCAATCAATGGCCGCGCATTCGCCCGAGCCTTTAAACACTTGCGCAATCACCTGCGCGATCGGCAGCGTATCGACCCAGTAGTTCAACCCCGGCCCACATGATGGCACTTGATCGGGCGGCAGATGCTGTAACCACACATGGCGCAAGGCCCAACCAATCGACCATGCCATCCCAAGCAGCGCCCCAGCCATCAAGCCAATGCGCAGCGCGATAGATTTGGGATTAAACATACAGGCCAACAAGCCAAATGCCCCCATGGCAATCAGTCCAAGCCGCTGAAAAATGCACAGCGGACAGGGGTCAAGCCCAACCGTGCGCTGCAAATAAGCATACGCAAACCCCATGCCCACCACGCTTGCCAGCGCAAGCCAACCTGCCAGCGCCCGATAGCTGGTTAGACGCTGCCAACGTGAGCGCTGCATGGGAGACGTGGGGGTAAGTGGCTGAATCGTCATGGCATAAACCCAATACAAGATAAGTCTAATCAGCGAAAACGGGCGAGATACTCAGCAAAACTTAGCGTATCATTGGCTTCAAGGGCGTGTTGGTCAATGATAGATTGCTCCGCCAAGGTCGCATAATGCGCCGCACGCGCGCCCAGCGATTGCGCCCGTAAGCTCAACGCATGTTGCTCTGCCAATTGCTTGCCAAGCTGCCACGTACCGCCTGCTTGGATGATATCATGCAAAACTTGTGCCGATGGCGTAAGTTTGGCATGATGACAGCGACCCAACATGACCGTCAAGGCATGGCGGTAAGTGTTGCTGCCGTATGTTTCATCTAGCAAAGTTGCTACAGGCAGCATGGCTTGCAAATGCCCGTCCAGCCAGTCTTGTAAGCGCACCTCACCCGTGGCTGTCAAAACGGTTAAATCAGGATTGCGCCCGTCATTGACCGCGTGTTCTTGATTCATCGACAGACGCGCGTCCTCATCAGGCAGCAGATCAGGACTTGGGCTAAGCAGACAATACAGTGCCAAAATTTCCATAAAGCACGCCGTATCTAGGCTAATCCCAATCTCACTGTACGGGTCAAGGTCTAGCGCGCGTAGCTCAATATAGCCCACCCCACGCGCCGCTAGTGCTTCACTTGGGGTTTCATCGCCTTGAGTGGCTTGTTTGGGACGAATTGCGCTGTAGTACTCATTTTCAATCTGCAAAATATGGTCATTAATTTGCGTTGGCGTACCATCGGATGTATCAATGCCCAACGCGGTAAAGCCTTTGTGTGGCGTGCCAACCGCTTGTTGCAAGCCTGCCACATATTCATCCAAGCGGTTGTAGCGGATATCTAAATCATCCTGCACGCTGTTTTGGTAGCCCAACTTGCCCATCCGCAGCGATGTGGCATTTGGCAGATAATAGCCTTTATCATTTAGCGGCTGTAGGTGGTGTTGGCGGCCGGTCAAAAAACACGCGCACACAGCAGGGCTAGCGCCCGTTAAATACAACACCAATGGCAACAAGCGTTTAAAATTACGCACCAAAGCCAAGTATTTGGCATTTTTAAACGTGGTTAAATCATCTTGGCAACCTGCTTGGCTTTGCCACGCGGCAAACAAATCATCGCCAAAGGATAAATTGTAATGTAGCCCAGCGATGGTCTGCATTCGCCGCCCGTAGCGCAGCCCCAAACCGTGGCGGTACAAGGTTTTTAACCGCCCACTGTTGGATGTGCCATAGTCAGCCAACAAAATATCATCATCACTATCTGCCAACATGCACGGCATCGACATGCCCCAAAACAGCTCATCGTTTTCTAGCGTCTGTTGCACCACGATGTGCAGCTCGCGCAGTTGGGCTAGCATCTGCTGCACGCTAGGTTGTGGCGCGGTAATCAGCTCAAGCAGGCTTTCGGCATAGTCTGTCGTGATGTGCGGATGGGTGAGCTTAGAGCCAAGCCGTGCAGGGTGAGGACTTTGCGCAATAAAGCCATCGGGGCGCATCCGTAAGCCTTCTTTTTCTACTCCACGTCGCATACTGGTGAGTAAATCAGCATTGAGCCATTTGGGCAAAACAAAGGCTTGAGGCGCATCGGCTGGTGACATAAAAAACTTCCGTTGGTTAAACTTTTTGGCAAATTTTGCTAAAGCGCATCCCTATGACAAAACCGTTTGGGAAATAATGGAATTATGCCATCAAATACGGCTTGAAAGTATTATTTTTCGTGAATCACGCGCCTATAGACCCCATACCGCCAAAAAAAATACCCATGCGCGGCATGGGTATCATCTCTTGATTAACTCAGCGTATTAAGAAAAATCAAGCTCAGTTTCAAAACCTTTTAGCTCATGGCGTGCCATTGCAAGGTTAGATTTTTGACGGTCAAGCACCAAGTACAAGAACAAGTTTTCGTTACGTACCAATGGGCGAATCAAGTGGTATTGTTTGCTTAAGGTGATCAAGATATCTTCAATGTTATCATTTAGACCCAAAGCGTTAGAAACTTTACGTTTTGCACGTACCACCTCAGTGTTACCTGCTGCAGCCAACTCAAGGTCAAAACCTGTACCCACTGCGGCCAATGACAGACCTGATTCGCTATCAACCAATGCTGCTGCGATAAAACCATCAATATTTGTTAGTGAATCTAAAGATAGCTTTGCCATGATTAATTCCTCATATTCTTTCAATTTTAGCATTTAAAAACCGCAGCGTGGCTCAATTAGCCCACACGCAGTCAAACTTTAACCATCAAATAACACACATTGGCACGTCAAGTTTAATAAAGCCATTGATTACGCGCCTTATTAAATCATACCTACCATCATGCTATTATGGACTAAACGCGCCTAATTTAACAAAAACAATCAGACAAGTGCTAGGTTTTTTAAGATAAAGTTTGTAAATGGGGTGTAAGGTAATCAAAATTTAAACATAACTGACAACCCCTTGTCCGCCAAACAACCAGCAACTAAGCTGGCATTACGGTCATGCTGTCCAACAAGTGTTCATAGATTTAATCTATCTATCAAACTATCAAATCGAAAATGACGAGCCGCAGCCGCAAGTTGTGGTCGCGTTTGGATTATCAACCACAAAGCGCGAGCCTTCTAGCCCTTCAATATAATCAATCGTTGAGCCATGCAGATACTGATAGCTTAAGCTATCAACCACCAAAGCGACATCACCATTGGCAAAGTGTGCGTCATCATCGCCAAGGTGTTCTTCAAAATTAAAGCCGTATGAAAAACCCGAGCAGCCGCCACCCGTGACATACACGCGCAGCATTAAATCATCATTGCCTTCTTGCGCGCGCAGGCGGCGCACCTTGTTGGCAGCATTGTCGGTCAGTGTCATGGTATCGTTCATCATTGCCCCCGAGATGCCAAGCTGAAACCTCAGCGAATTTTTGGCGTTAGCGGTAGGTATTATGGGGCGTATGGCTTATACTATCAAGATTTTACCGTCAAAACTGTCCAAAAATTTGACCTCATACCAACAAGGCAAGGCTATGATTGAATTAAAAAACGCCACGATTCGGCGCGATGGGCGCGTGTTGTTTCATGATGCCAATATACAAATTCATCCAGCATGGAAAGTCGGCTTGACAGGCAACAACGGCACAGGTAAATCCAGCCTGTTTGCCGCCTTGCGTGGTGAGTTGGCGCTTGACAGCGGGGCACTGCACCTACCAAGCGCGTGGCACATTGGGCATATGGCGCAAGAAATCGCCAGCAGCAATCAGCCTGCGATAGATTTTGTTTTAAGCGGTGATGCGACGTGGTACGCGCTCAATGCCCTCATCAGCCAGCCTGACGGTGTGCCAGCAGAACGTCTTGCTGCCGCTTATAGCCAGTTTGATGACATCGACGGCTACCGCATCCCTGCCAAGGCTGCACAAATCATGGCAGGATTGGGCTTTAGCCAAGCGCAAATGCAGCAGCCCGTCGCAAGTTTTTCGGGTGGTTGGCGTATGCGGCTCAACCTTGCCAAAACCTTGATGAGCCGCGCCGATTTACTGCTGCTTGATGAGCCGACCAACCACTTGGATTTGGACGCAATTTTGTGGTTAGAAGACTGGCTGACCAATTACGATGGCACGCTGGTGCTGATTTCGCATGACCAAGCGTTTTTAGACAATGTGGTTGGGCATATTTTGCACATCGAACAGCAGCGGCTGACGCTGTATAGCGGTAACTATAGCCAGTTTGTGCGTATGCGCAGCGAACGACTGGCGCAAGAGCAGCAAGCGTATGAAAAACAACAAGCCACGCGCGCGCATTTGGAGGACTTTATTCGGCGTTTTAAAGCCAAAGCCAGTAAAGCCAAACAAGCGCAAAGCCGTGTCAAGCAGCTTGAGCGCATGGCAGCGCTTGCGCCCGTGATGGCGGACAATCCGTTCACGTTTCGCTTTTATCCGCCCGAACAGCTGACATCGCCGCTACTCACCCTCGAGCACGCCAGCGTTGGCTATGACGGCACGCCTGTGGTCAAAGACATCAACCTAACCATCACGCCCGACACGCGCCTTGGCCTGTTGGGCATGAATGGCGCAGGCAAATCCACCGTTATCAAAGGCTTGGTTGGTGAGTTGCCGTTGCTGGGCGGCACACGCAAGGCAGCCGACAGCTTGACGTTGGGTTATTTTAATCAACACCAAATGAACAGCCTTGACAGTGAGGCCAGCCCGATGCTGATGCTGCGGCGTTTGGCGGGCATGACGTCAGACGCAGACTTACGCGCGTTTTTGGGCAGTTTTGACTTTCGCGGCGACCGTATCGACACACCAAGTCGGCTGTTTTCAGGCGGTGAGCGTGCGCGGCTGACGTTGGCACTTATCGTTTGGCAACGCCCGAATGTGTTAGTGCTTGATGAGCCGACCAACCACTTGGACTTACAGATGCGCCAAGCCTTGACGCTGGCGTTACAGAATTTTGCAGGCGCGGTGATTTTGGTGTCGCATGACCGTGAGATGATAGCCAGTGTTTGCGATACGCTATATTTGGTGCATGAGGGGCGTTGTACGATGTTTGATGACGACATCAGCGCCTATAGCCGCTGGCTGGCAGAGACGCGCAAGCAACAAGCCGAGCAAAATGTTCCACGTGAAACCATTGAGCCTATCGAAAAAACCTTATCCAAAGAAGATCAGCGTAAAAAATCTGCCGAGCAGCGTAAACTGACCGCGCCCATTCGCAAAAAAATAGACCAAGACGAACAACAGCTTGAAAAACTGGGCGAAAAGTTGGCAAATATCGAGGAGCAACTGGCCGATACCAACCTATATGATGATAGCCGCAAGGCAGATTTATTAAAATTATTGGATGAGCAAACCCATTTAAAAGGGCAGGTTGAACACATTGAGGAGCGTTTGATGACCTTGATGATGGAACTTGAGGCCATGGAGCAGGGGTTTGACTAACGCACAAAAAAAGACAGCGTAGACTGTCTTTTTTTACACCGAACAACGGCTTATTTATCCGCAAAATACTGCTGTAAATCATCGTCACCACCGATATGCTTACCGTTAATAAACACTTGCGGTGTGGTGTCGCGGCCTGATACAGCGCGCATCGCGGTGAGGCTGGCATCTTGACTCAAGACAAATTCCTCGTACTCATAACCTTTATCAGTCAAGGTCTGTTTGGCTTCAGCGCAATAAGGACAGCCGGGCTTGGTAAAAATCGCCACCGCTGGTTTGTCCGTCCAGTCGGGGTTGATATACTTCATCATCGTGTCCGCGTCTGATTTTTCGTACGGGTCATCGCTGTCAGTGTCTTGCGGCTCATCAAAAATCTGGATAATTTTGCCATCATCCACCAACATCGAATACCGCCATGAACGCTTACCAAACCCAATCGCTGAGTCATCAATCAAGCGTCCCATGGCTTCGGCAAATTCACCGTTGCCATCAGGTAGCACGCGGACGTTGTTACAAGCTTGGTCTTTTGCCCAAGCGTTCATCACGAATGTGTCATTGACCGCCACACAGATGATATCATCAATCCCTTGACGCTTAAACTCGCCTGCCAGCTCGTTGTAGCGTGGTAAATGCATGGATGAACAGGTTGGGGTAAACGCACCTGGTAGGGCAAACAATACCACTTTTTTGCCTTTAAACAGTTCATCGGTGGTGATATCGACCCATTTGCCGTTTTGTTGGGTGTGGAAAGTGACGCTTGGCACTGATTGCCCAATCATATCTTTAAATGCCATATTTTGCTCCGAATTTTAAAATTTATGTTAATCATTATTTATCAAGATAAACATTTTGGCGTTGCTTAACCATTATACAAACAAATTGCGTAAACAAATGTATGACTATGGCTATTAAAATGAAGCATTTGGGTGTAACGCAGGGATAAAAAGCCAGCTGTCTGTTTACTGTCCTGCTGTTAAATTGTAATGCGCAAATTCGCCCGTACCAAGCCGCGGTTTCATTGCCGACAGCGGCTAAAATCAGTTATCATAAACCCAATTTACATCAAATCAGCCAAAAGGAAGCGTACCATGCCATCATTTGACGTTGTATCAGAACTACAGACCTTTGAGGTTAAACACGCTGTACAAAATACCGAAAAAGAAATTGCCACCCGTTTTGATTTTAAAGGCAGCGATATCCGCGTTGAGCTCAACGAAAAAGCCAAAACCCTCACCATCACGGCAGATAACGAGCTGCAAATTGACAACGTCTATGCCATGCTAGAAAAACACTTGATTAAGCGTGGCGTGGATTTGCAAGCCTTAGCGCCACAAGACAAGGCAGGCGCGGGCAAGCAAGTCAAGCAGGTGATTGACCTCAAAGACGGGCTAGACGGCGATACGGCCAAAAAAATCACCCAAGCATTAAAAGCGTCGGATATTAAAGTTGCTGCCAGCATTCAAGGCGATAAGGTGCGCATCACCGACAAGAAAAAAGACAACCTGCAAGCGGCGATGGCATTGCTAAAAGAAAAGCAATTTGGCGTGCCACTACAATTTAATAATTTTAAAGACTAGCCCTTTGTCTCATCAGCTGGATGATTTTATTATGAAACCTTATTGCATTTTGGCGGGTCTGCTACTGCTAAGTGGTTGTCAAGTTAAACCACAAAACACTGAAGCGACAAAGGCAGCAAACGCCGAAAATAGCAGCGCAAGCGCAGCAGCGCAAACCACAGCGCTCAAAAAATCAATTCCGAAAAATAAAGACTACAGCCGCGTGGTCGATACCATCAATGAACAAAGCTACCCAACCACGTATGCAAAGCTAGGGCAAGCCACTGTTGAACGTACCAACCAGCTGTTACCCAAAGTTGCACGCAAAGCTGACGAAAACCCAGCATGTGATGAAGTGCGCTGGGTAGCACTGTCTGATAAACAAGGCGATGCCAAGAATGGCCAAGCCGTATTCTATGCCGATTGTGTCAATGGCTACCGCGAATACATCAACGAGCAACAGCTATCAGCCAACTAGTCCAACTGCCAAATTAAAACGCAGGTCAAATAATACATTTGCCTGCGTTCATTAATACAGTGGTAACAGCCAGTTTAGAGCGCTTGTTTGGTACTCGGCAAGCTATCCAGCGCGCGCTCATCATACGCCACCGCCATGCGTAGCGCACGCGCAAACGCCTTAAAGATACTTTCAATTTGATGATGGCTGTTTTTGCCTTTTAGATTGTCCAAATGCAGTGTAATCATGGCGTGATTGACAAAGCCATAAAAAAATTCGCTAAACAAATCCACATCAAAACTACCAATCCGCGCGCGGGTGAAGGCAATATCCATATGCAAGCCGGGACGACCCGAAATATCAACCACCGCGCGGCTGAGGCTTTCATCAAGTGGGGCATAAAAATGCCCGTAACGGCGGATACCTTTTTTATCACCAATGGCTTGTTTGAATGCCTGCCCAAGTGTAATGCCGACATCTTCCACGCTGTGGTGGTCATCAATATGGGTATCGCCGTTGCATGTGATATCCATATCAATCAAGCCATGGCGTTTGATTTGCTCCAACATGTGGTCTAAAAACGGCACGCCTGTGTCAATCGTGCCTTGTCCTGTACCGTCAAGATTGATGGCAACGCGGATTTGGGTTTCGGCAGTATCACGGGTGACGCTGGCGGTACGGGCAGAGCGATGGGTCATGGGTTTAGCCTAAATTTTTTGTAACATGAAAAATTAAAAAAATGGTTGGATTTATGCTTGCTCACGCTCGCGGTTTTTTAGCACTTTACGCACCTTATCACGCGCGCGATCCTGCTTGAGTTTGGATAAATAATCGACAAACAATTTACCGTTTAGGTGGTCGCATTCGTGCTGGATACATACCGCCAGCATCCCCTCGGCCTCTTCGACAAACGGGTTGCCGTCCGCGTCTTGCGCCTCGATACGCACCCGTTTGGGACGGTCTACTTTATCGTAATAATCAGGCACCGACAAGCAGCCTTCTTCATAGGTGTGCAAATCCTCAACCAGCGGCGTGATTTTGGGGTTGATAAACACGCGCGGTTGGCTTTTGTCATCGGATAAATCCATCACCACCAGTTGAATATGTTCATCCACTTGGGTGGCTGCCAGCCCAATGCCTTTGGCGTCGTACATGGTGGCAAACATGTCATCAATCAGCGTTTTTAAAGCGGTGTCAAAAACCTGCACAGGCTGTGCTAGTGTGCGTAGCCGTGGGTCAGGATAAGCCAAAATTGTACGAATTGCCATGATTACCTCTCTTGCCAACCAGTGAATCGCGCCAGCCAACACCAGCTTTTGATTATATGAACCTTGCATTATAGCAACAAACGGTCTTCGCTTGGATCAAAGCGGCAAATCAAATGATTTGATTTTACCAAACGTCAAACGGTTGTCCATGCGCTTTTATCTCGGTGTTGCTTTACGCTAGACTATTGATGGGGCAACGGCACGATGATTACAACACTGCGCTCAGATCGGTCAAAGCCGATACCCAAAACAACCCGTAAGACAAAACGCGGCAATTGGCTGATAAAGCTTGTAACTTTGCCTAAATTTTGTGCTATGCTAAGCCACGATTACAATTTTACTATTTGCGGCAAGATGGCGGATAAATTTTTAACCAGCCGCTGGCTAGCACCGCTGCCGATGATACGTTTGTAGGGACAGCATCATGACACCAAACGTGCGTTTTTTTTCAAACACTGTTAAAAATTCAGCCAAAACACCCGTCAAGGCGCTGTGGGTCAGCCTATTGGCCTGCTGCTGTGCGCTGGGCAGTGCCAACGCCGCCAATAACCCACCACCGACCATCAAAGCCGATGCACCCAACCGCTATGTGGTCAAAAAAGGTGACACCTTGTGGGATATTTCGGGCAAATACCTAAATAGCCCGTGGCGGTGGCGTGAGATTTGGGCGGTCAATCGGCAGGTGCGCAACCCAAACCTGATTTATCCCAATGATGTGCTTATCATGTGCGTGGTCAAGGGCAAAACCTTGGTCGGTATCGACACGGGCACGGGCTGCGCAGGCGTAGAGCAAGCCGCCAGCCAACCTGCGCTCAACAGCGCACCTGCGCCAACCGAGCTGGCAGGCAGTATTCCGACCATTCCGCTAGCGTCTATTGAATCTTGGCTAAGCCGTACGGTGATTGTTTCACCCGATGATTTTAATACCACCCCGTATGTGCTTGCCTCAAAAAATAAAAACATCATCACAGGCGCAGGTGATACCATCTATGCCAAAGGCGTGCCGCTGATTGTGGGGCAACGCTATGGCGTGTACCGCGCAGGGCAGCCTTATATTGACCCGACCACACGCGCGGTGGTTGGGCTTGAGGTCACCCAAGTGGCATCGGGCACAGTGATCGATGTTGCCAACAATGGCGTATCAAGCCTGCGTTTGACCGCATCTTACGGGCAAGAAGTGCGTGAAGGTGATCGCGTGTTTGTTGAAGTCGGCAACTATTTGCCGCCGATGTTTTACCCACGCGCCGCCCAAGTCAGCCGTGGCGGGCGCGTGATTCGTATCATGGACGCGCTAAGCAGCGTGGGGCGTGATGGTGTGGTGGCAATCAACTTGGGCAGCCGACAAGGTGCGCAAGCAGGTGATGTGCTATCGGTGTACCAAAAAGGCGCAACCGTGCAGGATAATTTTGCCACTGTCAAAGGTGCGGTCGTGCGCTTGCCCAGTGAAGAAATCGGGCATGTGATGGTGTTTAAAACCTTTGACAACATCAGCTATGCGTATGTGCTGGACGCTGAAAGCCAAATCCGTGTGGATGACTATTTGATGTCACCGCGCAATCAAGATTAATTGGCCCTAAGCTGATACAAGGTAGCCGTCAGTTTGGCAGAACTCAACGCCGCCCAACGCGCCAGCCTCACGCTGTGGCAACTAACCAACATGTCAACGGCAAGCTTTGCCAAACTGTTGGCAGCGTTTGGCACACCTGCGCAAGCCTTGACAAAAACGCCCACCGATTGGCAAGCAGCAGGCGTGCATGCCAGCCATATCAAGCGGTTTGGCGAGTTTATCCAAGTAGGACGGGTGGATAAAAATATTGAGCGCATCTGCAGCCAATTGGCTTGCGGTGAGTACCAAATCGTGTTTTATGCCGATAGCGCGTACCCTGCCAGCCTCAAGCAATTATACGACCCACCGCCGTTGTTGTTTTATCAAGGCAATGTGCAGGCGCTTGCCATGCCGCAGCTTGCTATCGTGGGTAGCCGCAAACCCAGTGCTCATGCCGACAAAATCGCCTTTGATATGGCGCAATATTTGGCATATGAAGGTTTGTGGATCACAAGCGGCATGGCAGAAGGCATTGACAAGCAAGCCCATCTTGGTGCATTGACACAGACCGATCCTACCCGTCAGGGGCGCACGGTGGCGGTACTTGGCAACGGCATTCGGCTATGCTATCCCAAACACCATGCCAACCTTAAGCAGCATATCATCGCCAGTGGTGGCTGTGTGATTAGCGAGTTTTTGCCCGATACACCCTCAACCAAATACAATTTTCCGCTGCGTAATCGACTGGTGGCAGGTTTAAGCCTTGGCGCGTTGGTGGTCGAAGCTGCGCTCAAAAGCGGTTCGCTGATTACCGCCAACCTTGCCAATGAACAAGGCAAACAGGTATTTGCTGTGCCCAGTCATATCGACAACGTCAATGCCAAAGGCTGCCATCAGCTAATTCGTGATGGCGCAACGTTGGTGGATCATCCTGCCCAGATTTTAGAAGACTTGGCGGTGTTTCAATCACCGCTCACCGCACAGCAAGCTGTGTTAAAACCAGTCACACCACAACGAGCCGTACAACCAACGCCAAATGCTGACATTGTGCCCACGCTCCACGCCATACCCGTGAGTCAGCCAACGACCGAGACACCACCTAGTCATCAACCAATGACGACTGAAAATCCAGACTTGCCCACCCATCTATTGGGCTTACTCAACCAAATGGACTGGGTCGGGCAAGACATGGACGCGCTACTGGCAAAAAGCCAAACCGATATCGCCACCTTGACGGGCTGGCTGATTGAGCTAGAATTGATGGGATTCGTCATGCAGCAAGGCGGTTTATACATGCGCTGCCGTGCATGATAACCAACCCAAAGATTAAGGTAGTCCATGAACGTATTTAGCTCCCAACAGCTTGACCAAGCCACCGCATGGTTGCAAAAAGGCCATTTACTCGCTTATCCCACCGAAGCGGTGTGGGGTATTGGCTGTGACCCATTTAACCGCCCTGCCGTCAGCGCACTGCTTGCCCTCAAAGACCGCCCCATCGAAAAAGGCTTGATCGTACTCACACCCAGTGCCGATTATATCACAGCGTTTTTAACTGATTTATCTGCCGCGCACCGTGAGCAAATTCTAGCCAGTTGGCACACTGCTGCTGAGCATACCACGCCAACCAACACCCAAACCGCCAACCCTCAAGCCACCACCCAACGCCAAGCCAACACATGGCTACTACCCATCCCCAAGACAATAGATATTCCTGACTGGCTGACAGGCGGGCGCGATAGTCTGGCCGTGCGTGTGATCGCGCCGCATACCACCATCGCCAAACTATGCACCCACATTGCCACGACCAACCCTGCCAATCCATACGGCTTTTTGGTTTCGACCAGTTGTAACCCAAGCGGTGGCAAGCCTGCTAGCTTGCTTGCTGACGCGCAAGCGTACTTTGGTGATGCCATTGGCTATCTAGACGCGCCCACGCTCG
The DNA here is from genome assembly GCF_059264685.1 of Faucicola sp. SE7633. Classification (NCBI taxonomy): domain Bacteria; kingdom Pseudomonadati; phylum Pseudomonadota; class Gammaproteobacteria; order Moraxellales; family Moraxellaceae; genus Faucicola; species Faucicola sp. SE7633. Next base: position 118,403 of record NZ_JCADBW010000005.1, read on the forward strand.
GCTACACCCAGCCCAGCCAAATCCGTGACGCTGTCACAGGTGCACTGGTGCGTTTATAAATGACAAAGCTTTAAAACTTAACCAAAATTTATCGAAGCTGAAATAAGCTGGCATATTGTTTAGCCAGTCTTTAGCCAACAACGTTTTATCATCAAAAAAATTCGACAAAACCCTGCTAAAATCCGATCAGCTGCTTGAAAAGTTTTCGCCACAACATCATAACCATGACTAGACTTTTTAACAGGGGTAAAATCCCAAATTTTCTGCAAGTGTATTGCCATTTTCACCTTGTTTCTTGAAACACAACAACACGGAGAACACCATGTCAGCTGAGCAAAGCACCACCAACAGCCAATTGCACCAAGAACAACTCAATCAAACCGAAGCCGTATCGAACGTACTTGGCGATGCGATTGAAGAATCTGACCCAAGCGTCGAGCCCAAAATCATCGACAGCCAAATTGACCCAGCCATGTTTGAGCAACGCATCGCTGAGCTTGAAGGGCAGGTTAAAGAAGCCAAAGAAGCCCATGCCCGTGCCAATGCCGAAGCCTACAACGCTCGCAACCGCATGGAGCAAGAAGCCGAAAAAACCAAAAAATTTGCCCTTGAGCGTTTTGCCCGCGAACTGCTAGACGTGGTCGATAACCTAGAGCGTGCCATCGCCAGTAGCCAAGACGACAGTGACCCTGTACTTGAAGGCGTTAAACTGACTCACAAATCACTCTTGAATGTGCTTGAAAAAAACCACATTCAGGTCATTAACCCACAAGGTGAAGACTTTGATGCGGACTACCACGAAGCCGTTGGCATTGACCCACAAGCCGAGAATGGCAAAGTTGGTGAAGTGTTGCAAAAAGGCTACAAGCTTCACGACCGCCTACTGCGCCCCGCAATGGTACGCGTTGGTGGCTAAGCCATCAAAATTGGCAAACAAGAATTATCGATATTGGATAATAAATTGCTTGGAAAAAACTTGAATTCCACACACCCAATACCGATATAGCAAAGCAACCGCTAAGGCGTTTATTAAGTAATTGAAAAATAAACGCCCATTAGCAACAATAACAAATTGGAGTAAATAAACATGGCAAAAATTATTGGTATTGACTTAGGTACTACCAACTCGTGCGTGGCAGTGCTTGAAGGCGACAACGTTAAAGTGATCGAAAACGCCGAAGGTGCACGCACCACCCCATCGATCGTAGCTTACAAAGATGACGGCGAAATCTTGGTCGGACAATCGGCAAAACGCCAAGCAGTTACCAACCCAAAAAACACCTTGTTTGCTATCAAACGCTTGATTGGCCGCCGTTTTGATGACAAAGTCGTCCAAAAAGATATCGGCATGGTACCCTACAAAATCGTTAAAGCCGATAACGGTGATGCGTGGGTCGAAATCAACGGCAAAAAAATGGCACCGCCACAAATCTCTGCCGAAGTATTGAAAAAAATGAAAAAAACCGCTGAGGATTATCTTGGCGAGCCTGTGACCGAAGCCGTCGTGACTGTACCTGCGTACTTCAACGACAGCCAACGTCAAGCAACCAAAGATGCGGGTAAAATTGCAGGTCTTGATGTTAAACGTATCATCAACGAGCCAACCGCAGCGGCTTTGGCATATGGTATGGACAAAAAAGGCGGCAGTGACCGTAAAATTGCTGTCTATGACTTAGGTGGCGGTACATTTGATATTTCAATCATCGAAATCGCTGATGTAGATGGCGAGCAACAATTTGAAGTGCTTTCAACCAACGGTGACACCTTCTTGGGTGGTGAAGACTTTGATTTGGCACTAATCGATTACTTGGTTGAAGAATTCAAAAAAGACAACGACGTCAATCTAAAAGGCGATCCGTTGGCAATGCAACGTCTAAAAGAAGCTGCTGAAAAAGCTAAAATTGAATTATCAAGCTCACAAAGCACTGATATCAACTTGCCATACATTACCGCTGATGCCTCAGGTCCAAAACACTTGGTTGTCAATGTGACTCGTGCCAAACTAGAAAGCTTAACGACAGACTTGGTTAATCGCACCATTGAGCCTTGTAAAGTTGCCTTGGAAGATGCTGGTCTAAAAGCAAGTGACATCGACGACGTGATTTTGGTCGGTGGTCAAACCCGTATGCCATTGGTACAACAAAAAGTCCAAGAATTCTTTGGCAAAGAACCACGCAAAGACGTGAACCCAGACGAAGCAGTGGCTATGGGTGCAGCAGTACAAGGCGCGGTATTGGCAGGTGACAAAACAGACGTATTGTTGCTTGACGTGACCCCATTGACCTTGGGTATCGAAACCGCGGGCGGCGTGATGACCCCAATCATCGAGAAAAACACCATGATTCCAACCAAGAAATCACAGGTATTCTCGACGTTTGCCGACAACCAACCTGCAGTAACCATTCAAGTGTACCAAGGTGAGCGCAAAGTTGCTAACCAAAACAAACTATTGGGTACATTTGACTTGACTGGTATTCCACCAGCGCCACGTGGTGTGCCACAAATTGAGGTGACCTTTGACATCAACGCCGATGGTATCATGAACATCTCGGCAAAAGACAAAGGCACAGGCAAAGCACAAAGCATTCAAATCAAAGCCGACTCAGGTCTATCAGACGCTGAAATTGAGCAAATGATTCGCGATGCTGAAGCCAATGCGGCTGAAGATGCCAAGTTTGCTGACCTTGCGCAAGCGCGTAACGAAGCCGATGGCCGCATCCATGCCGTACAAAATGCTCTAAAAGACGCAGCCGACAAAGTCACTGCCGAAGACAAAGCCAACGTCGAAGCCGCAATCAGCGCGCTAGAAGCAGCGACCAAAGAAAACGATACGGCAGATATCAAAGCAAAACTTGAAGCATTGGACAATGCCTTCTTGCCAGTTAGCCAAAAAATCTATGCTGATACAGGTGCTGGCGCAGCAGATGGTAACTTCAACGCAGGTGCACAAGCGCAGCCTGAACAAAGCAGCCAAAACGACGACGTGGTAGACGCAGAATTTACCGAAGTCAAAGACGATAACAAATAATCCTTTACGATTTTTAAAAAATACCGCCCTAGAGGCGGTATTTTTTTTGTCAAAAAATAGGCTTTAACCTTGTGGGTAAATAGCGTTTTTCCTAATTGTAAAAAATAACGTTTTTTAATTCTAAAAATTCTAAGCCGTCTGCAAATTTTATTTGTAAATGATGATAATTATTATTTACATTACTATTACTATAATCTATAATCATTCTCGTTTGTAAACTATGCTACATTACATTAACATTTTGGGTGTAACGTTGATGAAATACCTTGCAAAAACTTCGCTTAGCTTAGCAATCATTGGTATCATGACCTCTCAGACAAGTCTTGCCGATACCGCACACAATAACAAAGAGCCGATCGTACAATTGGGTTCGTTGAGCGTAAGCCTTGACAAACAAGGATCAAAAATTCAGACCGATGTGGTGACCCTGCAAGAAAAAGACGAAAGCACAGCCACTACGCTGCGTGAGCTGATGAAAAACGATGCTGCGATTGATTTTGGCAATGGCAATGGTACATCTCAATACATTACCATCCGTGGCATGGGACAAAATTCAATTGATGTCAAAATCGACAACGCTTACTCTGATAGTTCGATTTTGTACCATCAAGGTCGTTTTATGTTAGACCCCTCCATGGTCAAAATCGTAAGCGTACAAAAAGGTGCAGGTTCTGCGTCTGCAGGCATCGGTGCTACCAATGGTGCGATTATAGCCAAAACCATTGATGCCGAAGATTTGTTAGAGCCTGGTCAGAGCCTTGGATTTAAAGTTAATGCAGGTTACAGCACCAATGATGAGCATTCCTATGGTGGCGCTGTGTATGGTAAAGCCGGTGCTTTTGATTTCTTGTTAAACGCCAACAAAGTTGATCAAGATAACTACACCGCGGGTAAAGGTTATAAAAATTATCTAGGCGGTGATGAGGTACTGTCTTCTGCCCTTGACAAAATAGGCGTATTGGCAAAAATCGGTGTCAATGCCACGGATGACCAACGTTTTGTACTAAGCCATTTTAACGAGACCAATAAAGGTGTGCGTAACGTTCGAGAAGAGTTTGATATTTTCTCAGCGGCGGTTAATCCACGTTTGACCATTGAAAGGCAAAAGCCGACTTATCGTGAGCTTTCATTGAGTAATACAAACCTTGAATGGAACGGCAAAAATATGGGTTGGATCAAAGAAGCCACCGCCAATATTTATGCCATGAAAAATAAACGTGAATCCGATGATGATAAAGGCGGCTATGGTGCAGTGGCAGGCTACAATGAAACCGCAGTTAAAACCACTGGCGCAAATATCAACTTTGATAGCCAAATACGACCCAATACGTTGATCAAATACGGGATAAATTATCGTCACCAAGAAATCGAACCCAACCGACATGGCGATAATTATAAAACCAATACCGAAAAAACCGACTCAGGTATGTATGTCGAAGCTATTCATGATATCAACAATTTTACCATGACAGTAGGCGGTCGATACGACCATTTTGACTACACAGCCGTGAATGGTAAAAAACGCTCCGATGGCGAATTTAGCCCAAGTTTTGGGGTGATTTATCAAGCGACACCAGCCCTTAGCCTGAGTGCTAACCACAGTTATGCCACACGTTCTCCGCGTTTGGTAGATGCTTTGCTCAGTGGTAACAGCAGAGTTTCCATCGCCGATGATGCAGAAGCAGAAAAAGCGAAAAATACTGAAATCGGCTTCAACTATAATGTCGGTAGTTATTTTGTCAATGGCAGTTATTTTTGGCAAAAAATCGATGGTCTACTGGCGAATGGCCAAACCGATCGCCATAATCCTACCGATAGCAATATTGACAATGTCGGTTATGCAAAAAATCATGGATGGGAACTCAATGCAGGTTATGACCATAACAACGTTAAAGCACACCTAGGCGTCGCAGATAGCAATCCTGAGTTTCACACAGACCCAGGTAGAGTATCATGCACCAGCCCAACCAACTGCCGGCCTATTTCATTCGCCAGCAAGGAGTTTGGCGTGAAGATAGGTCGTACCTGGACGGCAGGGTTGGCCTACCGTTTTGACCAACCCAATATCGAAGTGGGTGTCAACCACCGTAAAGTAGAAGACACCACAGGTGCAAGTGCATGGATGGATGATACCCAAGCAAATCGTGCTTTAAAACGTGAAGGCTTTAATGTCACGGATATCTTCGCTAATTGGAAGCCCTATGCCAATGATAAGATGAATGTGAACTTTGCCGTCAATAATATCGCGAATAAAGACTACCGTCCCCATACAGCCATGAGTCTACCTGCCGTGGGGCGTGAGTTTCGTGTTGGCGTAAATTACAAGTTTTAGTCCCGATTGACATGGGTTTGGCAATCGGATTTTGGTACTATCTAAAACAATCATTATCAATGATGACAAATTCAACAAACGTTACAACGACCCAAACCAAACCGCCGCCCAACGCGGCGGTAATTTTTTCAGCCCATCCAAAATTTTTTTCACAACCCCCTTGACGCCTATAAAAAAGCGCGTATAATACGCACACACCGAACGGCGGCGACCAACAAAGCTTGTAGAAACAAGCACTTAGTGGCAGCTAGCTAAAGCGGTAAAAAAGATTGAAAAAAAGCTATTGACAGCATCAAAAAACATGTTAAAATAGCGCCTCTTTCGACAGACGATGTCAAAGAGCTACTCAATAACAACGAAACACAAGAACAACTTGTGTGGATTTTCACCCAGGCACAAAAAGAAATGAAATAAAAAGCATTTCCACTGTACAGAATGCTAAGTCTACTAGGACATAGCGACGAACTGAGTGAAAGAAACTTAAAGTTGATTCATTTAAGCGAACAGTGGGAAGAGCAAGAAGATTAAACTGAAGAGTTTGATCATGGCTCAGATTGAACGCTGGCGGCAGGCTTAACACATGCAAGTCGAACGATGGAACCTAGCTTGCTAGGGGAAATAGTGGCGAACGGGTGAGTAACATTTAGGAAACTGCCTTATAGAGGGGGATAGCTCGGGGAAACTCGAATTAATACCGCATACGTCCTACGGGAGAAAGGAGGCGAGAGCTTTCGCTATAAGATGTGCCTAAATTAGATTAGCTAGATGGTGAGGTAAAGGCTCACCATGGCGACGATCTATAACTGGTCTTAGAGGATGATCAGTCACACCGGAACTGAGACACGGTCCGGACTCCTACG